>ONWH01000198.1 GCA_900321495.1 uncultured Planctomycetota bacterium | reverse complement strand
CCTTGAAATAAGACGCGGTCTTAAACGAGCGATAAATAACAGATGGGATACAACTGACTTGGAATGATACGCCGTTTTAGACGAAAGATAAACCGGTCCAGTTTTACCGGCAGGCGATGGCAGATGGATTCTCGTGAAACCTGTACCAGCACTTACGACTGCAAAACTGGGTGTCTGTCTTCGCGCCCCACTGCTGAGAGTTGATCTCAAAAAACCGCGTTTGGATTGCGGTGGACCAAGGTCCATTCTTTCAGAGCAAGGGTTCTTCCATCTCGGTATAAAAAAGCATGAGCCCTGCCGGACGGGTAATATGCGACAGGTCCTTTGTGTTCTTCATGAACAGTTCTGATCAAGCCTTTCCGATCATCGCTGTCGCAATATGTTGACATACTGACCGACCGGGGGTCGTTAGCCGCAAACCCCCGTGTAATATCGTTAGACACCTCGTAAGCGGTGATCTCATGATCGAACTCTTCGTTAGGAAGTACAGAAGATACGCTAAAAATCGCGCATCGATGATCCTGCTCCGAAAGGAAGAACGGACATAAAAAAAGTTCATAGGGTGTCCGCCTTTGGGCAACTTTTAAAATAGGGACATTGACTCCATAATTTTCCAGAATCCAAGCGATGGCCTCAATAGCCGACCAACCTTGATTCGTCATCCCTTTTGGAGAAAACACCTTAAAATAAAGATACAGCGTTTCTTCATCCATCACGGGGGTTCCCCGTGCTTGGGCTAGAGCTTGGTTCCATCCTGTCCAGACCAGCGCGTTGGCGGCAGCGGCCGCCCAGCAGAGTTTTGTGTCGCCTTGATAATACTTGTTAACATCTGGGTAAATTGTACTCATTCGACCCGGCACTCCTTCTGTTTTGTGTTGTCAATCGTGCTACAATGCTTCTGAACGCGCCCGTTTCCGACACACATCGCGCAATGTGGATCGTTAAACAGGTCCAAGCCATAATACATGTCGAGGAACTGCGAGGTCAGCGGTTCGGAATAAGTTTCGGATTCCAGCCGGGTCCCGGTCCGCCGGTCCTAGCCGGGGTCTATTCGAGTTCCAGACGGCGGTCTTCCCGCAGGACCGGTTTCAGGCCGTTCAGGAGCGAAGCGATCCGCCGCAGTTCCCGTAGCGTCTCCCGCTCCTGTCCGTTGTCAGGCAGGACCGGCCGTCCGCCTGCGCCGGCCGCAATGCCGGGGACCACGTCCGGCCCGCGCGCCGCCGAGAAATCCGCGGCGGCGGTGTTATACATCCCGTCGTCGGCGGAACGGGAGACTCCCCGCCGCCGCGCGGCCGAGTAACCGGCGATCCGGGTTCCGGAACCGCGCCGCCGCGCGGCGGAAAGCCCGGCGGTCTTCCGCGCACGGGAGACTGTCCGGAACCGCGTTTCAGCGGCCGCGCCGTCCGCACCCGGAACACCCCCGGTTCCGAACGGAGGTTCAGGCGAGGCACCCTCCCGCCGCCGAAACGTTAGCGGCCGCCGGTGCCCAAGCCCGGTGCGGAGAGCCGAATCCCGGCCGGGCCGCCGCCGAAACGGCGCGCCGCCGCGCGGAGCGGCATTGGAACATATCCGCGGAATCCGCATTTTCAGATCGTCCGTCGTCATCCTGTCATCTCCCTGCCGGCCCGGCGAGCCGTTTCAGATCGTCGAAGAACCGCAGAGCCGAAGGGAGCGGCGGCGCGGCGTCGGCGGACCCGTTCGGCGCGGACTCCCCTTCCCGGCCGGGCCCGTCCCGGTACGCCGCCTCGGCGATCAGTTCCGATTTCGGGATCACCGCGGTCATCGGATCGAGCCGGTACCGGCGGCAGTAGCCGCGCCGGAGCCGGAGATAGGGGTTTCGGGCGAGTTTTTTTTAGCTTCCGTCCACCGCGCCGCCTCCTCGTTCCAGACCGCCTCGGTCAGATCGAGGATCCGCCGCGCCAGTTCCAGCGCCAGCGGATGATGGCGCGCCGTGAGCCGCCGCGCCGCCTCGGGCGCGATCGGTTCCCCCGCCGGGCCGTCGAGCAGTCCGAGCGACAGGAGCCGCACCGCGCGGTCGGCGGGCGCGGTCAGCGTCTCGTACTCCTCAATTTCGAGCCCGTCGAGCGGCCGGAGGTAAAATGTGTATCCGCCCAGTTCGGCGGGCACCGCCTCGGCGGCGGCGTCGCTTTCAAAAAAGGTTTTCAGATCGAAGTCGGGCATTCCGTTTTCCTTTCCGTTCAGGTGTGTACCGGGTCCGCAGGTGCGCCGGTCACCGCGCCGCCTCGTCGTAGACGACCGCAAAATCCCCGCCGAACGGCTGCAGCCGCGCCGTCACCAGGGACGGCCCGTTATTGTTCCCGCCGCGCGCCGTGTATCCCGCGATCCGGCACTGTTTGACGATGATGTAATAGATCTTCGGCAGAGTCGGGTCGTTATACTCGAAGACGGCGGCATACATCCTGCCGAGTCCGGCGGCCGACTCGAAGAACGATTCGGCGGTTCCCGCCGCATCGCTCGGCACGGTAATCTCGAACGCGGCCGGTTTCGGCGGTTTGCCGACGTACGCGCGGCCGACCGTCTCGGCGGGATCGTCGGTCTGAACCGACCAGATCTCGGCGTCGGCAATCCCCGGCAGCGTCTTGCCGG
>ONWH01000044.1 GCA_900321495.1 uncultured Planctomycetota bacterium | reverse complement strand
GCCGCGGCCACAGCCAAACCGGTCGGGATGGCAATCAGCACGGTCCGTTTCGGCGCGATGTATAACAGCGCGGCGCAGGTCAGAAGCGCGGTCAGGGCCGCCGGCAGTTCGCAGACGACCGCCAGCGCGCCGAAAAGGGCGGCGGTGAAGAAGTAGCGCGCCTCTCTCCGGCCGTCCGCCAGAATCCGCGCGGCGGCGTAGAGGGAAATCATGATTGACACCGCGCCGGGCAGATGGTTGTTGAGCGTCACCGCGAAGGTCGAAAGGAAGGTGCCGAAACAGAGCGCGCCGGCCGCAAAAAGCTTCGTCCATCCGGAAGACTCGCCGCCGTCTCCCCCGAACCGTTCGATCAGCCGTCCCATCAGGAACCAGCCGCAGACCAGGGGAATCAGGTTAAAGGCTACCAGGAGAACCCGGGTTACAAGAAACGGATGTTCGCGGAGCGAAAGCCCTGTCGCGTGGAGCCAGACCCAGTAGACGCCCGCCATCAGCGTCGGGAGAAGAGTCGGCTTGCTCGAATAGAGATAGCCGCTGAAAGGGTCGGACGGATCGAACTCCTCATCGGGCAGACCGTGCTTGACCATATCGATGGTGTCCCAGCCGGGTGTCTCGCGCGCCTTGTCGATCGCGTAGGGGACCCACTCCTTTAGGTATTTCCCCGACCGGTCCCGGGCCGAGTCGATCGAATCGGGAGAGCCGGCGGGCGTGTTGCGGAGAATCTCCCCCCTGGCGTAGCGCGGTTTGCGGTTTCCGTCGGCATCGAGCGGCAGGTAACGGTAGACGCGGCTTTCCGGCTCGACCAGAGCGCGGATCGTCAGCCAGCGGCTCCGGTCGTTCGCGCTGAGGGTCGGCCTCGCCTTCTGCGCATCGGCGGTCAGCTTGGCGGCGGCCGCTTTCAGGCGCGCCCTGATTGTCTCGTCCGGGAGGCCCTCCCTTTTCAGATCCCGCGCCTTCTCGCGCAGGGTCTGCGGAATGCGCGCCAAACGGTACTCCTGGACCGCGCGGTCGGAAACCGAATCGACGGCCAGAATCCGGCCGAAGATGAGTCCGGCGGAAATACAGATCAGAATGAGTGTTACGTTCCCCCGCAGGCGGGCGGATGCCGATCGGGACGATGTTGATTCCATGAGAAAAATTTAACAGATTATTTCCCTGAAATCAAGGACGGTTCGCCTCCCGCTGAAGGAGCGCGTGATAGAAGAGTACCGCCGCGGCGTTCGAAATGTTCAGACTGTCGGCAATCCCGCGCATCGGCAGGACGATCGCCGCGGAGTCGGGTCCGGTCTTCCCCTTATCGTGCCAGATCGGAGTCAGCCCCTCGTCTTCGCTTCCCAGGACAATCGCCGTTGCGCCGGTATAGTCAATTTCGGAATAGGGGAGTGCGGCGTCGCAGATCGCCGAGGCGATCCGGAAATGCCGCGCACGGAGCCAGGCGATCGTCTCGCCGGCGGAGGCGGCGACGCAGGGAACGCGGAAGACCGTCCCGAGACTCGACCGGATAATGTTCGGGTGCCAGAGATCATCGCCGCAGTCGGCCAGAATGATCCCATCCAGTCCGGCGCCGTCGGCCGACCGGAAAACCGCGCCGATGTTTCCCGGCTTTTCGATCCGTTCCAGGACACACAGAAGCGGGTTTTCGGGGAGCTGCGACTCGAACAGGTCAAAGCCGCGCGCCGGCTCTTCGGCAAGAGCCACGATCCCCTCGTTCCGCTGGCCGAACGCCAGTTTGGCGAAAACGCTCCGAATCACCGGCCAGACGGGGAAATGGGTACGCTCGAGTTCGTCGAGAAGGTCTTTTTTCGCTCCCGGCGCGGTCGGCAGGCCCTTTTCGCCCTGTTCGGCTTCGATATAGACTTCCAGGAGGCGGACACCCGATTTTCGGGCGCGGTCGATTTCCCGTACACCGTCGATCAGAAATTCACCGCTCTTGCGCCGGCGCCGGCTTTCGCGCAGGGCGGCGGCATGCTTTACACGCGGATTCGACGGGCTGGTGATCAGAGGAAGAGGCATCTTATCTCATTCGGGCCACGTCGTTGTCGAGCGCGACTTTTTCGTGGGGGTCGTAAGGATAGAAGCAGCAGCCGATCTCATCGGCGAGTTTCACCGTATAGAGCGTCTGGAACCGCTCCTCGAGCATATCGCCGACCGCGACCGGCGTGTTCGGCGGGTAGACATACTGCGGCAGCGATTTCGAGCAGATGATCTTGCCCGAGGAAACTTCGACCAGCCGGACGTTCACGTGCGCCTTCCCCTGCAGATACTGCGGCGAATGATGGATGTTGAACGAGTCGATATCGACCCCGAAGACATAGTCCGCGCCGACTTTCGCCCCCATCTTTTCGAAACTCTCGTTGGCGTATTCCGTCTCGTCGAACAGGGCGTCGACCTTATCGATCGGAACCCATTCGAACTTCTTCTTCTCGTCCAGTTTATCTGAGAGCGCTTTGGTCAGAGCGACCGACAGTGTCTTGCTCGGATCATCCATCCCGAACAGGGTCTGGTACGGCGACCGGCAGATCACCACCATCTTCGAGTGTTTCGGGATATCCTTGATTTCCTTTTTGAACTCCGGATCGACTTCGTTCCCCTTAATCAGATACGCCGCCGTAAAAAGCGCGTTGGCACATCCCGAAACGCCGAGAAGCGTTATCAGAAGAAGCGCCAGCGCAATGATGTTGACCGACCGGAATTGTTTGTCCATTTTAACCATTTTACACTCCTTGTCCCCCGGATTCCCTCCTAATCGTTATAATCGGCACAAACGGACCGGAACTTTAGATGGGAAAAAGAAAGAGTCTGTTAAAACAGGATAAACTTTGCGGCCTGAACGGGATTCCCGCGCAGGCCGCAATGAAAACGGGAACCGGAAATTCCTACGGCGCCTGATAGAGTCCTTCCCAGCGGACGCGCCATCCCTCGGCGGGGAACCCGGGCGCGGTTTCATGAACTCCCTCTTTCGGCGGAGCGGGGGGCGTGAGCGCGTCGGTTTCGCTGTCCCAGCCGGCGGCCATCAGCGCGACGGCGTAAAGGAGCCCGCCGTTCCCCGGCAGATAGGGGCACGGCCCTCCCAGATTCACCCCGCGTCCGTCGTAGCGGTTCCGGTCCGCATCGGTCAGAAGGAGATCAACCGCCAGATCGGGCATTCCCAGGCGCGCCGCCGCCATTGCCGCCCAGGGGAAATCCCAGCCCCAGCACCGGCTCCAATCCCAGCGGCGGACGACTTCCCGCAGGGTTGCGCGTGCGGTCTCGGCGTCCTGACCCGCCAACGGGGGGAGCTGGCCGAACGCGCCGATCAGGTCGGGATGCTCCCATTCCTTCCAGACCGGCCATTCGGCGGTACGCAGGTAGAGGCCGTTTTCGCCGACCGGCAGGGGTGCCATCGAAAAGGCGATTTCGTTCCATTCGGCGTTCGGTTCCTCGCCCAGCCGCCGGCGCCAGCGGTTCGCCCAGCGGAGTCCTAGCTGCCAGTAGGCGAGGTCATACGCGGTATCCGACGCGTAGCCGACTTCGCTCGGGGGCATGACCGGCGCCAGGTGATACCGGCCGTCCTCTCCCAGGCGGGCGTAATCGGCCATATAGAGCGCGGTCCCGTCGATCAGGTCGGCCCACCGCTCAAGGGTCTCGCGGGTCGGATGGAGCCGGTAATCGAGTTCGGCGAAAAAGATCGGATGCGGTTCTTTCCAGAGGAGGACCTGATTCCCAGCCCACGGCGCGGTACGCCCCTCCGGACCGAGACACTTCTGCCACTGATAACCGCGCATCCCGAGCTGTTCTGCGAGCCGGCGCGCCTCGGGCTTAAACCGCTCGTAGACCGAAAGGGGGAGCTGCGCCTCGCGGTCCCGGCCCCAGAGGAACCAGTGCGCCAGATGCCACCAGACCATCTCCATATGGAATCGGCCGCGCCATTGGTCGAGCGAGAGGAGTCCGCCTTCCGACGGCGGGAAACTCCCGCTCGCGCCCGTTTTCATGATGTATTGCGAAAGGACGATCCGGCGTTCCAGCTCGAACCAGCGCGGATCGCTGCTTCCGGACAGGTCGATCGCCCCGCCGCTGCGCCAGTACGCGTCCCATCGAGCGGCGGAAGCGCGGCATGCCGCTTCGGTCAGTCCGGGCGGGTCTCCCGCCGGAGGCAGATTCGGCGTCCAATTCCGCAGGAGGGACTCCTTTTCGGCCGGGTCGGTCCCGCGTCCGGCGGGAGCGAGGTTGCCGAACGAAACCGCCGCGTCGAGCCGGTCGGTTTCGGCTGAAAGGAGAAACGCGTTTGCGCCGAGCCGCGCGGCCGAAGCGCCCGCGCCGGCCGTGATACAGACGGTGTAGTCAAAGTCGCCGAAGGCGTTTTCGCCGAACCGGCGGACCAGGCGTGTGACACCGTTCTCTTCCGAAAGGACTTCGGTCCGGTGAAGGCCGTCGGCGTCGAACCGGCCGGCCCAGGAACCGTCGAGCGACGTCGGATAGGGAAAATCGACGGCAACCGCCAGTTCCCCGGAAGCGAGCGCCGGCGATGACACACAGAAGGCGACCGACGCGTCCCCGCCCGCCGCGGTGGTGACCGCAACCGTTTTGCCGCGATACTCCCATTCGGCGCGGTGAACGCCGGTCCACAGATCGAGCCGGCGCGAGAGACGGCTGATTTCGTCCCGCGCAATCGGTGTGCCGTCCCCGTGGGTGAACCGGATGCGGCCGAGATTCATCCGGTGGAGCGAATCGGTCATCCACTCGAAGAGATCCTCCTTCCCCGCCGGGAAGACGTCCGGTCCTGTATTGCGGCCGGTCTGAAACGTGCCGGTCTCCGGAACATCGTCCGGCGTTCTCCCTTCCGGCAGGGGGACGGCGAACCAGCCGCGATGGTCGAAGATCGAACCGGCGAAGGTCTGCAGGCCGGTTCCGTCGGCATTGAAACAGAATTCCCCGTCGGCCAGCGGAACGGTCATTTCGGCGGAATCGGAAACGATGGCGTGCCGCGCGACGATTTCACGCCGGTCGAGCCGGTCGGCCGCGGAAACAAGGGCGCCGTATAACAGGAGAAACGCCGGAAAAAGAAAAAACGGCGCGCGGAATTTCATCTATGATCTCCCTTCGCGTGCGAGGCGGATTTCACTTAGAATTGATTCGACTTCGGGAGTGGCGATCCGTTCGGCGGCGGCCTCGCCCAAACGCCGGGCGGCGTCGGCATCGCCGGACTCTCCGCCGGTCAGACGGACATCGTACTGTCTCGATCCGTCGGGCGAAAGGATCCGCCCGTCCAGGACGAGCTTTCCCCCCTCGCAGCGGGCATAGGCGCCGATCGGCGCAATACATCCGCCCCGCAGAGCGGAAAGAAACGCGCGTTCGGCGGTCACCGCGGCGTAGACGCCGGGGCGGTTGATCCGCGCCAGGATGTCAAGCACCGCGGCGTCGCCGGCCCGGCATTCCAGACCGAGCGCGGCCTGGCCCGGCGCGGGAAGAAAACCGGGAGGCGCCAGACGCCGGCTGTCGGTAATCCGGCCGCCGAACCCGAGCCGTTTGAGCCCCGCCGCGGCGAGGATGACCGCGTCGTATTCCCCGCTGTCGGTTTTCGCCAGACGTGTTTCAACATTCCCGCGCAGATCGTCGATTCGGATATCTTTGCCGCGCAGGCGGTACGCCAGCTGGCACCGGCGGCGGAGACTTCCGGTACCGACCCGCGCGCCGGGCGGAAGCTCTTCGGGCGCGGCATAGTTCCGGCTCACGAAAATATCGCTCACGTCTTCCCGGTCGAGCGTGGCGGCGAAAAGAAGACCCGGAACCGGATCGACCGGCAGATCTTTGAGAGAATGCACCGCCAGGTCGACGCGGCTTTCAAGAAGCGCGAGCTGAATCTTCTTGGCGAAAACCCCTTCGGCGCCCAGGTTCACAATCGGGTCGGCCTGATTCCGGTCCCCCGCCGTGCTGATACGGACGATCTCCGATTCGATTCCGAGCGGTTCGAGTTCCCGCCGGACACGGTCGGCCTGCCAGAGCGCCAGCGCACTCGAGCGTGTTCCTATCCTCAGTTTCATGACTGTATTCGCGTGATGATGATGCGTCATGCCCGCCCGAACGGAGCGGACCTCCCTAAAAGTATAGGAAAAACGGCTCTCCCTGAAAAGAGGGCCGAACGCACGCAGCAGCCTCTACTGCCGGCCGAAAAGGCCGTCCGAGACAGGTTCGGCGATGTTCAGAGAATAGAGCGGTTTGCGGTCCGGTTTCGGAATCTCCGGTTCCGAAATCGGGTTCGGCGTAAATCCGATGAAGAGAAACGCCAGCGTCAGCCATCCCAGAATCGTCCGGCCCCGGCCGAGCGGCATCGCATCGTCGGCGGTCGGCGGATGATGAATCCCCAGAAGGGTGACCAGCAGGAGCATCAGGGTCCATTCCCACGCCCCGGTCAGAACAACCGCGCCGATGACGAGCACGAACAGAACCCGCACCGCCGGACGCGCGCGCCGTTTCAGGAGGGCGTAAAAGACATGGCCGCCGTCGAGCTGGCCGAGCGGCATGAGGTTGAGCGAGGTAATGAAGAGACCCGTCCACGCCGCCATTCCGACCGGATGAAGGACCAGGTCGAGCGAAGGGTCTCCCCGGTCGAAGAAGAGCTCCGAAATCCAGCGGAAGAGGAGCGGCTCGCCGAAGACCAGCATGCCGGGAGACGGCGTAACCGGTTCGACCGACGAGCAGGCGACGCCGATCACCAGAAAGACGAGGGTCGGCAGCAGTCCGGCCAGGGGGCCGGTAACCCCGATATCGAACAGGGCGCGGATATTCGGGATCCGCCGGTCAAGACAGATCACCGCCCCCATCGTTCCGAACGGGGGGAACGGAACCGGAATGAACCATGGGAAAGACGACTCAACTCCCCAGCGGCGCGCCTGGAGAAAGTGCCCCATTTCGTGACAGGTCAGAATCGTCAGAAGAGGAACCGAAAACCAGAGGCCTGAAAGGAACGAACCGCCGGCATAGAGGGAACCGACCCAGGTGGCCGAGATCCAGGTCAGGACGTACATCAGAATCGGCAGAAAGACACGGCGGCGCCGTTTGCCCGGGTAAAGTTCGCCCTGTGCCATCGGTAATGTCTCTCCTTTTAAAAAAACGACTCCCCCGTGCGCTATACACGGGGGGGCAAGAGCAGGGCGCGCCGGCTTAAAAAGGCGCGCATCTATTCCGCCGGCTTCTTTTCAGACTGGATCGACTCGGCAAGTTCCGGCGAGAGGACCGGCAGACTCTTCGGGTTGACGCTGTCGCGCCGGTAGAGGAGCGCGTCGCGCCGGGCCTTCTCCCGGTCGAGGACGGTTTTCATGACCGCCTTCGACTCGGCGCACGCGCAGCGGCGCTTCCGCGCGCGTCCCGTCAGGGCGGCGAGCGAAAGCGCCAGGGCAAAGAGTCCGAAGACGGCGCACGAGACCAGAATCGTCGCGAGCAGGTTTCCCATGCCGTCACTCTTTCATGGCCGCGGCCAATATCTCCGAGGTCGACGGGCGCATAATCCGCGGATCGACATGTTCGCCCCGTTTGAGCGTGGCGCGGACATCCTTCCCGGAAATGAAGACCGGCTTTTCGTCGGGATGATTTTCCATCAGATCGACCCGGCCGAGAGATTCGTAATACGCGGCGAACCCGACTTTCAGCGGCTTCTCCTGCAGATCGCCCGCCAGGTGTTCGAAGATTTCCTGCGCGTCGAAGTCGCCCCAGATCGGCGTGCCGTCCTTGTAGGGGGCATCGGCGTGTTTCCGGCCGATGATGATGTCGGTAAAGCCGAAGTTCTGCCGGTAGATCGCGTGCATCACCGCCTCTTTCGGGCCCCCGTAGAACATTTTGATATCGAGTCCCAGCAGAATGACGCGGTCGGGAACCGTCTCGCCCAGTTTTTCCCAGAGCGCCCTGTCGCTGTCCCCTTCGCCGAGCGCGCGGTTTTCGATCAGCTTTTCGTAGGTCCGCATCCGGATCTCGGCGTTCACGTCGTCCCCTT
This sequence comes from uncultured Planctomycetota bacterium, assembly GCA_900321495.1. GTDB lineage: Bacteria > Planctomycetota > Planctomycetia > Pirellulales > Thermoguttaceae > RUG695. The sequence continues at coordinate 1,477 of ONWH01000044.1, read as the reverse complement.
TCGTTTCGCCGACGAGCGGGTTCAGGCACGCGCCCGCGTTCGCTCCCTCCTTCAGGAGCTTTTCAAGCCCGTAGACGAGCGCGTACTCGTGCGCGCGGTGGAGCGGATTGCGCGTCTGGAACGCCACGACCCGATTCCACCCCTTCCGCGCGATCAGCGCGCGCACCTCGGCCGGCGAAAGGACGTATTTGCCGAACGCCGGGTTTTTCGGCGCGGAAAAGACGTGAATTTTGCCGCCGAGCAGGAATGTCTTTTCGGCATCGCCGACCAGAACCATGTCGGCGCCGGGATGATCGGTCCGGTCGGTCAGATAGACCGACTTGATATACTTTTCCTTATCCCAGGGGAAGACGTCGGTGACATCGAGGATCGCGACCGCTTCGGCGTTGTGTGTCAGAGCGACCTGATCCCCCGCTTTGATTTTCGCCGCCAGCTCGGCGGTAACCGGCAGGGAAAGCGGAATCGTCCAGGCGTACTTTTTCCCGCCGAACTCGATCAGGCATTCGTCGAGAACCCGGTTGTAGACCGCCGAATCCATCGGGCCGTCGAGCGGCGTCAGGGCGCCGTCCCCCCAGCGATGGACCGTCGAAAGGTCGGCGTCACTCACCGGAACCTGAAGAAGGGTCCCGGCTTTCGCACGGGCGTCCTTTTCGGCTTCCGCGGGAATCAAACAGGTGACCGGAGCGGTCAGACCGCCATGATACAGAATTAAATCGCTCATCATCTCCTCTATCTTATCAAAAATTACGAAGGGATCAAATCGTTGTTCAGATTGATAATCACGTCCTCCTCAATCCGGGGAAGCCGTTCGGCATACCCGACCAGGAGCGCCATATCCCCCAGGCGGTTGATTCTGCGCGGGATCCCGCCGGACAGCCGGGCAATCGCCGAGAGCGCGCCGCGCGAGAAGATGTCGCGCCGGCTCGCCCCCGCCGTCCGGAGCCGGTGCCCGACATACTTGACCGTCTCCTCCTCGGTCAGAGGGAGAAGTTCCGCCGCGGCCTCCAGCACATCCTCCACAAACGGGATCGGGCGCGTGAGCTTTTTCGGCGCCGCGGTCAGCAGAAGGCTTAAAAGGGGCGTCCCTTCCGATTCAAGACCGGTCAGGGAAGCGAGTGTCGACCAGACATCGGCATCGCTGATCCGATCGGCCCCTTCAATCACCAGAACCGGACGGCTGCCTTCCGACGCAAGACGCGTTAAAACCCTTTCGGCCGCCGAATACGCCTTGTAAAGCGGCGGCTGGTCGTCCGATCCGCCCGAAAGATACGCGCTGCGCTTCGGCGCGGCGGCCGAAAGGCTCTGCAGCTTTTCAGCCAGGTAGAAAAGAATATCCTGCGGGCCGAACCGCGGCATATTCAGCTCGACCATCGGCCCGAGCTGCGAACCTTCCTGTCTGAGGCGGGCGAGCATCGCCACCAGGAGCGTTTTCCCCGTTCCGCTCTCCCCCAGCAGAAGGGCGCTTCCGCGCCGTGTC
>ONWH01000196.1 GCA_900321495.1 uncultured Planctomycetota bacterium | reverse complement strand
GTTTCCGCACGATGAACGGGTCCTCCTCCACATGGATCCGACCTCTGATCCGAAAAGGATTCTCTACGCCGACGGCACCTCGCTCCTGGATTCCGGCGGACAGTCCTTCTTCGACTTCGACCGGGCCGACCCGGCCCCTTCGCCCGATACGATCCCGCGGCTCGACGATGCTTTCCTCACCGGCGATGAGACGGCGGACACCGTATCCGTTCCGGACGCTCTTTCCGGGCTCTCCTGCCGTGAGCAGGACGAAACGGTCCGCAGGAAGGTGGTCGACCTCTGCCAGGAGGCGTGGCAGCGGGAAGAGGCGGGCGACCTTGAAGGGGCGGCCGCCTCGTGCCGTGCGGCGCTTCTGTTGGGCGGACCCGACACTGACATTTCGTTCCAGCTGGCCGAACTGCTGGCCGCTCTCGGCCAGACACAGGCTGCGCGCGAGCGTTACTACGCGGTCCTGGAAGCGGACGGTCGGCATCTGGAAGCAATGACCGGCCTGGCGCGGCTTCTCGACAGGCTCGGCGAACGCCCGGACGCGGCGGAGCTCTACCAAGCGGCACTCGAAATCGACCCGCGGTATATCGAAATTCACTACCACCTGGGGGAACTCCTCGTTCGAATGGGGGAACCGGCCCGGGCAGAAGAGCACCTTCTTCTCTTCAAATCGGCGGCGCCCGACTCGCTTCTGGCCGAAAGCGCTGACCTTCTCCTGCGCCGGATCAACGAACCTTCCCGCTAACGCCCGGGTTTCCGCCGCCGAAAGAGTGAATCGGGCGGATCATACCGCAATCCCCTCCTCCCGGCCGGCGGGAAGACCCTTTTTATTTGCCCCTGATAGGGTATAATGGGGGGGGAGTTTTCTCCTCTGCCGCCGAGAGGTCTTTCTGTTTTCCGCCGGGACCGGTTTGGGGAGAGACGCGCGGCGCCAGAAATCCCTCTTTTCGCCATTTTCGGCGGGGGATTCCGGCCGGACAGCCTACCACCTTGAAAGGACGTTTCTATGCTTTGGGAAGTCGACATTTTCGCCGCGCCCGGTCAGCTTGACCGGGCGGCATCCGATACCGTTTCCGATGCGGCCGACATGGGATTCTCTTCCGATCTGGCGGTGGTTGCGGCGCGGGGTTACCTGATCGAAGGGGATCTCAGCGCGCCGCAGGTTGAAAAGCTCGCCGCGCTCTTTCTGGCCGACCCCGTCGTCGAACGGACCGTGATCGGCCAAGTCGGGGATCCGCGGCTCGATCTCCCCCCGGGGGCCGCCGACGCCGCCGAACCGATTTACGTTCTGCCGAAACCGGGAGTGACCGACTCGGTCGCCGATAACGCCCGCAAGACGTTCCCCCTTTTCGGTGTCACCGCCGAGGGATGCCGCACGTTCAAAAAATACTGGATCAGCGGCATCACCGAATCCGAACGCGGCCTGATCGCGCACAAACTCCTGGCGAACGACGCGATTGAACAGCTCGTTTGCGGAAAACTTCCCTTCACGAAACTCCAGGTCGGCTCCCCCGGCACGTTCAATCTGAGGACGGTGGCGATCCGTGCCATGTCCGAGCCGGAGCTCGAGACTCTCAGCAAAGAGGGGCAGCTTTTCCTCTCGATCACCGAAATGAAAACGATCCAGGCGTATTTCAACGAGCTCGGCCGCGATCCGACCGACATCGAACTCGAGACGATCGCCCAGACATGGAGCGAACACTGCTCGCACAAAACCCTGGCCGGGCGGATCACCTACTCCGGACCGGAAGGGGAAAGGACGTTCAGCAACATGCTGAAAGAAACGATCTTTGCCGCCACGGTTGAGATCCGCAAGAACCTGGGGCCGGGCGACTTCTGTGTTTCAGTGTTCTCCGACAACGCCGGAGTCGTCACATTCAACGACGAATACAACGTCTGCTTCAAAGTCGAAACACACAACCATCCCAGCGCGCTTGAGCCGTACGGAGGCGCCAATACGGGTCTGGGCGGCGTAATCCGCGACCCGATGGGAACCGGGATGGGGGCCAAACCGGTCTGCAATACCGATGTCTTCTGCTTTGCGCCGCCCGAGACCGATGTCGAATCTCTTCCCCCGGGTGTCCAGCATCCGCGGCGGATTATCAAAGGGGTCGTCGCGGGAGTGCGCGACTACGGGAACCGGATGGGGATACCGACAGTCAACGGCGCGGTCTATTTCGACAAGCGTTACCTGGGAAATCCGCTCGTCTACTGCGGAAACATCGGCCTTCTGCCGGTCGACATGTCGTTCAAGCACCCGCAGGCCGGTGACCTGATCGTGGCGATCGGCGGACGGACCGGACGCGACGGAATCCACGGCGCGACTTTCAGCAGCGCCGAGCTGACGAGCGAAAGCGAAACCCTTTCGGGGGGCGCGGTCCAGATCGGAAACGCCATCACCGAAAAGATGGTGCTCGACGTCATGCTCGAAGCGCGCGACCGCGGACTTTACAACGCCGTGACCGACTGCGGCGCGGGGGGCTTTTCAAGCGCGGTCGGCGAGATGGGTGAAGAGATTGGCGCGGAAGTCGACCTGGATGCCGCGCCGCTGAAATACGACGGGCTTAGCTATACAGAAATCTGGATCAGCGAAGCGCAGGAGCGGATGGTCTTCTCGGTTCCGAAGGGGAAATGGGATGAGTTCAAGGCGCTCGCCGACAGTGAAAATGTCGAAGCGGTCGTTCTGGGGGAATTCAAGCCGACCGGCCGGCTCGTTCTCAATTACAGGGGAGTTAAGGTCGCCGACCTGCCGATGTCGTTTTTACACGACGGCCGCCCGCCGGTGGTCCGCAAGGCCGTATATCAGCCCGCCGCAGCCGAACCGCTTTCGGCGCGTCCCGCCGGCGACATTTCACCGGCGCAGACGGTCCTTTCGGCGGGGATCGGCACCGACGACTGGAACGCCGATCTCGAGGCGATTTTAGGCTCGCTCAACGTCGCCAGCAAACACTGGGTCATCCGTCAGTACGACCATGAGGTTCAGGGGGGGAGCGTCATCAAGCCCCTGGTCGGCGTCTGCAACGACGGCCCCGGCGACGCGGCGGTTCTCCGGCCGCTGGTCGCCTCGCGGCGCGCGCTGGTCGTCTCGTGCGGGATGAATCCGAACTACGGCGATTTCGATACCGCCGACATGGCCGCCTCGGCAATTGACGAGGCGGTCCGCAACGCCGTCGCCGTCGGGGCGGATCCGGCAACGATCGTCCTGCTCGACAACTTCTGCTGGGGAAACACCGACCGGCCCGAAACGCTCGGCTCGCTCGTCCGCAGCGCGCTGGCGTGCTACGACGTGGCGGTCGGCTTCGGCACCCCGTTCGTCTCCGGAAAAGACTCGCTCAACAACGAGTTCCGCCCGGTCGGCGCCGACGAGCCGATCTCAATTCCCCCGTCCCTTCTGATCAGCGCGATGGGGCAGATGCCCGACGCCGCCTCGGCCGTTTCGATGGATCTGAAGGAAGCGGGGAACTCGCTCTACCTGGTCGGTGAAACGAAAAACGAATTGGGCGGCTCGCACTTTGCGATCGTCCGCGCCCTGAGGGGGGGGAAATCCCCGTCAGTGGATATTCCGCGCGCCCGGCGCACCTTCTATGCGGTCCATCGTGCAATACAAAAGGGGCTCGTCCGTTCGGCGCACGACCTCTCGGAAGGGGGGCTTGCCGCCGCCGCGGCCGAGATGGCGTTTGCCGGAAATCTTGGAGCGGAGCTCTGGGCGGAGCATATCTTCATCGACTTCATTCCGGGAGAGCGCGAGAAGCTCGCCGCTCTTCCCGGGGTGACCGCCGAAAACGCCGCCGATTTGGTCCGCCTGTTCAGTGAGTCAAACTCACGTTTCCTGATCGAGGTTCCCGCCGAAAGCGCTCTGGCGTTTGAGGAGATCCTCACCAACGCCGAGGTTCCCCACGCCCAGGTTGGAAAAGTAACCGCATCGGACCGGCTGGTCATCACCGGCGCCGAAGGGAAGAAACTGATCGACCGCCCCCTGAAACAGCTCAAAGCGGTCTGGCAGAAAGCGTTTGATCTCGGAGGTGACTATCAATGAGCAATACAAAACCGAACGTTCTGGTTCTCCGCGCGCCCGGCACCAACTGCGATGTCGAGACCGCCTATGCCTTTGAACTGGCAGGCGCCAAGGCCGAGCGCATTCATATCAACCGGCTTCTGGAAGACCCCTCTCTGCCCGACCGGTTCCAGATTCTCTGTTTCCCGGGCGGCTTCAGTTTCGGGGACGATGTGGCGAGCGGCCGGATATTGGCGGCGACGATCCACCATCACCTGACCGACACGATCCGCAGGTTCCGCGACGCGCAGAAGCTGATCCTGGGAATATGCAACGGTTTTCAGATTCTGATCAAGTCGGGAATTCTGATCGACGAAGACGAATGCGGCCTGCGCGCGACCCTCACATGGAACAAGAGCGGTGTCTATACGGACCGATGGGCCCGTCTGGCTGCCGACGGCACCAAATGCGTCTTTCTGCGCGGAGTCAAAGAGCTCTATCTCCCCGTGGCGCACGCCGAAGGCCGGTTCGCCGCGCGGAGCGAGGGGGTTCTCGATGAACTCGAACAGTCGCACCGTCTGGCGCTGCGCTACCTTCCCGAAGACAACCCCAACGGCGCGGCACGCGACGTGGCGGGCGTCTGTGACGAAACGGGGCGCGTCTTCGGCCTGATGCCCCACCCCGAACGGCATATCGACGCGACCCAGCATCCGCGCTGGACACGCCGGAAGCCGGACGAACGGATCGCCAGCCCCGAAACCGCCGGGGACGGATTCGTTCTCTTCAAAAACGCCGTGGAATATTTCCGAGACTGAGGGAGCTTTGACACAATGACCGCCAAAAAACGAAACATCCTAGTCACCAGCGCGCTTCCCTACGCGAACGGGGACATTCATATCGGCCACCTGGTCGAGTATCTGCAGACCGACATCTGGGTCCGGTTTCAGAAGCTCCGCGGGCACAACTGCCGCTACTTCTGCGCCGACGACACCCACGGAACAGCGATCACGATCAGCGCGCGAAAAAAAGGAATCACCGAAGAGGAGTTCATCGCCGGCGTGAGCCGGTCGCACCAGGCTGATTTCGCCGCCTTCGGAATCGAGTTCGACAACTACGGGTCGACCAATTCGCCCGAAACGCGCAGGTTCTGTGAAGAGATCTGGAGTGCCATCCGCAAGGCGGGGCTCGTCGAAGAGCGTGAAATCAAACAGCTCTACGACCCGGTCGCGCAGACGTTCCTCGCCGACCGTTTCGTCAAGGGGACCTGTCCCAAATGCGGCCGCACCGGCCAGTACGGCGACAGCTGCGACTGCGGCGCGGTCTATTCGCCGACCGACCTGATCGATCCGGTCAGCACTCTGAGCAACACAACACCCGAACTTCGCAGCGCCACTCACCTCTTCGTCGAGATCGAGCGGTGTCACGAGTTTCTCGAAGACTGGGTCGCCAATTCCGGCGCGCTCCAGCCGGAAGTCGTCAACTACCTGAAAGGTCAGTTCCTTTCCGATGCGCTCTGGCCGTGGGACGTCTCGCGGCCGGCTCCGTATTTCGGATTCGAGATTCCCGACTCGCCGGGGAACTACTGGTATGTCTGGTTCGATGCGCCGATCGGCTACATGGGTTCGACGCTTCAGTGGTGTCGGAAAAGCGGTGAGGACGTCAACTTCTGGTGGAAGAATCCCGAAACGGAGATTCACCATTTCATCGGGAAGGACATCTGCTATTTTCACACACTCTTCTGGCCGGCGATGCTCAAGAGCGCGGGATACACACTCCCCACGAAAGTTCACATTCACGGTTTTCTGACCGTCAACGGCGAAAAGATGTCAAAGTCGCGCGGAACGTTCATCCTGGCGCGGACCTATCTGAACCACCTGAACCCCTCCTATCTGCGGTACTTCTTCGCGACCAAGACCTCGCCGCGGGTCGACGACCTCGACCTCAACTTCGAAGAGATGGAAGCGCGGATCAACGCCGACCTGGTCGGAAATATCGTGAACCTGGCGAGCCGGTCGGCGAAATTCGCCTCGGTCACCGGTCTGGGAGACACCTATCCCGAAGACGGCGGGCTCTTCCGGAAGGCGGCGGACCTTTCCGAAGAAATCGCCGCGGCGTATGAAGAGCGCGACTACGGCAAGGCGCTCCGGTATATCTTGGAGTGCGGCTACCGCGCCAACAAGTTCTTCGAAGACGCCGCCCCCTGGACGATCCGCAAAGAGCTGGAGGCGGCCGGCGGCGACGCCAACCCCGACGCGTTCAGGCGTCTGCAGGACGTGGCGACGGTCAGTGTCAATCTGTTCCGCCAGATTATTGTCTATCTCACCCCGATCCTTCCCGACCTGACAAGACAATCCGAAGAACTCCTGGGATGCAGGATCACCTCGTGGTCCGACGCCAGCGAGCCGCTTCTGGGAAAGAAGATCGGCACCTACAAACACATGATGACCCGCGTTCCTAAAGAAGGGATCGAAGCCATGATTGAAGAGACAAAAAACCTGAACACGCCCTCCGGCGCCGAACAGCCCCCCGCATCGTCCGAAGAGGCGGCGCCCGCATCCGAAGCCGCCGTATCGGACGATCAGTGGAAAGACTCCGGCCAGCCGCTTCTCGATGAGCCGATGAGCGAGACGATCACCATCGACGATTTCCTCAAAGTCGACCTGCGGGTCGGCCGAATCGTCGAAGCCGAACAGGTCGCCGAGGCGCGCAAACTGCTGAAACTGAAAATTTCGCTCGGCGGCAGTGAAACGCGCCAGGTCTTCGCGGGAATCAAGGCGGCCTATCCCGAACCGGAAAAACTGATCGGCCGGCTCGTCGTCTTTGTGGCGAATCTCCAGCCGCGCAAGATGAAGTTCGGTCTGAGCGAAGGAATGGTCGTCGCGTCCGGTCCCGGCGGTCCCGACGTCTTCCTGACTTTCCCCGACGAGGGGGCCAAGCCGGGCATGCGCCTTCACTGAGACGGCTTGCGATGGGTCTTGCATACCGGCTTCTGGCGGTTCTCTACGCCGTCCTGATCGGGGGATGTCTCGGCTCGTTCCTGAACGTGGCCGTGTGGAGGATTCCCGCCGGGAAAAGCCTGATCCGGCCCGCCTCATTCTGCCCGAAATGCGGACACACCATCCGCTTTTACGATAACATTCCGGTCTTCGGCTGGCTCTTTCTGCGGGGAAAATGCCGCGACTGCCGCCAGCCGATTTCCCCCCGTTACCCGATCGTCGAAGGGGCCGTCGCCGCAATGGGCGGTGTTCTCGGCGCCCTCTTCTTCTGCGGCGAGCGCGGGGTTCCGGCGGGGATTTTCCGCTGGGACGGCCTTGCCGGGCGTTTCGCGCTCCTGGCCGATTACCAAAGCGGCGAGACGTTCTTCACCCCCGTCACTCCGGAAGGAACTCTCTTTCTCGGACTGGGGATGACCCTCCTGTGGCTGGCACTCTCGGCCGCACTTTTGGGTCTGGCGCTGGTACAGTTTGACGGCCATACGCTCTCTCCCGGACTGCAGGGAGGGCTCTTCTGCGGAGCGGTCCTTCTGCTGGGGGAGGCGGGACTCTTCCCCGTCGCCGGAGCGGTTCTCTGCGGCGTAGCGGCGTCCCTTTTCTGCCGCCGCGCGCGCCGGGTAACCGTCCTGCTGTTTTTCGTCCTGTTTTTCGCCACGCTGACGGGAGTCATCTTCTTCCATGGCATCTCAACTGAAGCTCTTTGACGACGATCCGGCGCCGAAACCGGAAAAAGAGAAAAAGCGCACCGACGCATCACACGCCGCGTCCCCGTGCTGGAAAGCTTCGGTTGTCTATCATGAGGGGGCGGAAGGAACCTTCGACTACCTGATCCCCGAAGATCTGCTTGAACTTGTCCGTCCGGGAGAGCGTCTTTACGTTCCCCTGGGTGTTTCGAACCGCATAGTCGTCGCCTGGTGCATTGCCACGTCGTTCGGACCCCCTCCCCTTACGGCAAAAGGAAAACCGATCCGCTTAAAGCCGGTTTCGGAAGTCATAGACAAGGAGCCGCTCCTTTCGCCGAAGATGCTCGACCTGGCGCGCTGGCTTTCAAAACGGTACTTCTGCCCCCTGGGAACCGTCATGGAGACGATCCTGCCGGCAGGAGTCCGCCGGCAGGCGGGGACACGGCAGGCGACGGTCTACCGCGTGATCGAGAACCTTTCCGAACGGCTCGCACAGCTTGAATCGCTCAGGAACCGGGAACAGAAAAAACGCCGCGTCTCCGTTTTAACCCCGAAACAGCGTATGGCACTCGACGTGCTCCAAAAATCGCCGGAACCGATGACTCTGCGCGAACTGGCCCATTCGGCGCGGACCAGCGACGTCCCCATTCTCGCGCTCAGAGAGATGGGACTCCTCCGGGCCGAACGGGTACGGCGGAAGAGCAAAATCTTTGAGGAACTCCAAAAGGAGATTCCCCGAACGGCCCCGCTCGAACTGAACGCGGACCAGGCCAAAGCCGTCGCGCGTATTACAGACTACGTCAGAACGGGAACCTACAAGACGATCCTTCTGCACGGCGTAACCGGCAGCGGCAAAACGGAAGTCTATCTTCAGACGATTGCCGAAGCGGTCCGTCTCGGAAAACAGGCGATCGTCCTCGTCCCGGAAATCAGCCTGACTCCGCAGACGGTGCGCCGTTTTCGCCAGAGGTTCGACTCGGTCGCCGTTCTGCACAGCCATCTGACCGATATCGAACGGCACATCGAATGGCGGCGGATCAGCGAGGGAAAGGCTCAGGTCGTGATCGGCGCGCGCAGCGCGGTCTTCGCCCCCCTGGACCGGCTCGGGCTGATCGTGATCGATGAGGAGCACGAGACTTCGTTCAAGCAGGGGGAACTTCCGCGCTATCACGCGCGGGAGGCGGCGCGCTACCGCGCCTGGCAGGAGGGAATTCCCCTTCTTCTGGGTTCAGCAACCCCGTCCCTGGAAAGCTGGCATCACGCGCAGCGCGGAGAATACGACCTGATTTCCATGCCCCGGCGCGTGAACGGCTATCCGCTGCCGAACGTTTCGCTTCTCGATCTGAGATCATCCGGCGAGGCAGGCTTCGCGCACGGCGCCATCCACCGAAAACTGGCGATGGCCATTCAGGACGCGATCGATGAAAACGGGCAGGTGATCCTCTTTCTGAACCGCCGCGGCTATTCGACCCGAATTCAGTGTCCCCGGTGCGGAGAGGTGGTGAAATGCCCGAACTGCGACGTGCCTCTGACACACCACCGATCCGAAAACGCCGCAATCTGCCACTATTGCGACTTCGAAATGCCGATCCCCCGCCGATGCCCGAACCCCGACTGTTCCGGCGGAAGAGATATTCTTTTCAGCGGATTCGGAACCCAACGGCTCGAAAAGGAGCTTGCCGACCGATTCGGCGCACCCGTACTGCGAATGGATATGGACACGATGCGCGGACGCGGCGCGCACGAAAAAGCGCTCGATGCGTTCCGGCGCGGCGACTACAAGATCCTTCTGGGAACACAGATGATCGCCAAAGGGCTCGATTTCCCGAATGTCCTGCTGGTCGGCGTGATCAGTGCCGACACATCCCTCTATCATCCCGACTTCCGCGCTTCGGAACGGACTTTCCACCTGATCACCCAGGTCGCCGGCCGAACCGGACGCGGCGAACGGGGGGGGCGCGTGATCGTCCAGACCTTCGCGCCGGATCATCCGGCAATCACGGCGGCGGCGCGGCACGACTTTCACGCGTTCGCCTCCGAAGAGCTCGCCAATCGGCAAAAGGTCGGGTATCCCCCCTATACCGAACTGGTCCGTTTCATCATTCGGGGGAAGGACGACGAGAAGACCGAGTCGTTCGCCGCGCTCCTGGCCGACACGCTCCGCGCGTCGCTGCGCGGGACGAAGGACAGCAACGGCACCCCGCTGCCGTTTCGCCTTCTGGGCCCGGCGCCGGCGGTCTTCCCGAAACTTCGGGGGCTTTGGCGCTGGCATATCCATATTCATTCGGCGTTCGGTGCGGCCATGCGCGAGGCGATCCGCCGCGCCTTGGCCCAGAAGATCGACAAGCCCGACGGGGTCGAATGGGTCGTCGATGTCGACCCGATCGACATGCTTTGACCCGCGGCGCGCGTTTTTCACACAAAAAACACAGACGGAAGCACGATAAACTTTAACACAAAGGAACCAGCCATGGCCACCGAAAAACCTCTCTTTACCCAAGAGGCGGAAGACCTCATCTTCAACACAGCCCGCGCCCAGGTCGTTTCGACCGTACTCTGGCGCGGTTCCGGCCGCCCCGGACCCGACTTCGACAGAGAGCTCGGCGAACTGGCAAAGGTGCCGGTTCTCGGCACGTTTGTCAGTTTCAAAAAGAAAGGGCAATTGCGCAGCTGCATGGGCTGGATGAACGACGGCGTCAGTCTTGCCGAAGCTCTCCGCGCCTCGGCGATTTCGGCGGCGCGGGAAGACCCGCGGTTCCCCCCGCTGGCCGGGTCGGAGTTTGAATCCCTGTCGATGGAAGTCTGGGTCTTGTGGGGAATGGCCGAAACGGCCTGCCCGCCGCAGGAGCGTCCGGACGCGTTTGAAATCGGCCGGCACGGCCTGCAGATCAGCGGATTCGGACGGCGCGGGCTTCTTCTGCCCGGGGTGGCGCTTGAATTCGGGATGAACAATCTCCAGTTTTTGGAGGCGGTCTGTCAGAAAGCGGGACTCCCCCGGGATGCGTGGCGTGACGGCCGGACCACACTGAATATCTTTGAGGGCCTGGCGATCGACCGCCCCTTCTTCAACGAGGAGATCGCCGGAGAACGCGCCGAGGCCGCCGAAAAGAACAGCGGCGCCGACAAGCGGTTCGACGCGCGGCAATACTCCTGGAACTTCGGCTTGCCGCCTGTCGCTCCCGCCGCGTCCCGCCCCGCGCCGCAGACGCCGGAGTTCCCCGCGGTCCGTCCGGCGGCGGTCGCCGGAATGTTCTACCCGCGCGGAGAGGAACAGAAGCGGATGCTCGACGCCTTTGCCGCCGTCTCGGCAAAAGAACCGGGCTGCGAGGCGGCCGCGGTCATGGTTCCTCATGCCGGCTGGATCTATTCCGGCGAATTGGCCTACCGCACCCTTGCCGAAACAAAGATTCCCTCATCGGTTCTGATCCTGGCGCCGAAACACCGCCCGGAAGGCGCTCCCTGGGCGCTCTGTCCCGCCCGGGTCTGGGATTTCGGAACCGGACAGCTCGAAAATGACATGGACCTGACCCGCGGGATCGCCCGGGCGGTGCCGCGGTTCAAACTCGACACCCTTTCCCATCGGCGTGAACATGCCGTTGAGGTAATCCTTCCGATGCTGGCGCGGCTGGCGCCGGGAGTGAAAGTCGCCGGCGGAGTGCTCGGGTTCGGAAACGAAGAGGATCTCTTCGACGGCGCCAGGCAGTTCGCCGACTACTACGCCGGGCTTGAAAACCCGCCTCTTCTGATCATCTCGAGCGACATGAACCACTACGAAAGCCTGGCGCGAACCGAAGATCTTGATCAGAAGGCGCTCGACGCGCTCGAGACGCTCGATCCGCGCCGTCTCTGTTCGGCCGTCTCCGAAAACCGGATATCGATGTGCGGAGTTCAGCCGGCGGCGTTTATCCTTGATGCGCTCCGCCGCGCCGGCCGTCTTTCCTCATTCCGGAAGATCGGTCATACAACGAGCGCCGCGGCCTCGGGCGACACAGCCCACGTGGTCGGTTACGCGGGATACCTCTTTCTCTGAAAAGAGCGCCCGCAAGGTGCGGGCGGACCCGCTTTCACCTTGAAAAAAACAGGGTCTGTGTTAAAATGACAGGGAGTCCGCGGCAACCGGGAGCGTGCTTTTCCCGTGCGCCCGGCGCCGCTTAAGCGGCAGAAACCGAAAACAGCAAAAATCCGGAAATTCGGCAAATCGATGTTAGAACTGCGAAACTTGAAGAAATCCTACAAGGAGCCTGACGGCTCGGATCTTCCGATTCTGGACGTTCCCCACTGGAAAGTCGACGCCGGGGAACAGGTCGTCGTGATCGGCCCCAGCGGATGCGGCAAGACGACCCTGCTGCATATCATCGCCGGAATCTTAAAACCGACTTCCGGACACGTCCTGATCGACGGGTGGGACATTCCCCTCCTGAACGAGTCGGAACGGGACCAGTTCCGTGCCCTGCGGATCGGCTATGTCTTTCAGACATTCAACCTTCTCCAGGGATTCTCGGCGCTCGAAAACGTGATGATCGGAATGGCGTTCGCCGGAAAGGGTTCCGACCGCGCCCGCGCGATCGACCTGCTTGACCGGGTCGGGCTGAAGCACCGTCTCCACCACAAGCCGGGCCAGATGTCGGTCGGCGAACAGCAGCGTGTCTCGGTCGCCCGGGCGCTGGCGAACAAGCCGAAACTGGTTCTCGCCGACGAACCGACGGCGAACGTTGACGTCGGGAATCAGCAGCTGGTCATCGACATGCTCCGGAACTCCTGCCGGGAGGAAGGAGTCGCTCTGATCATCGTCACGCACGCGCCGCAGGTTTCATCGCAGTTCGACCGGGTCGACCGGCTGACCGAGATCAACCTGGTCGCCAAAAAGAAGGTCAGTGAAATCGAAGAGCAGCTTCATCCGGCCGGATGAGGTTCCGCGCTCTCCGCAAAAAAGAAAAACGCGCCGTGCGCGTATCACGATAGGGGAATCGTAAAAGATGAATTTGATCAAAATCGCGTTACGAAGTGTACAGCACCGGAGCCTCGCCTCGGGTCTGACCGCGCTGTCCATCTCGCTGGGGGTCGCGCTGGTCGTCACCGTCCTGGTGATCAACGGCGTGATCAGCAAAACGTTCCGGCAGGGAGCGCAGGGGTACGACCTGATCCTGGGAGCCAAAGGGAGCAAACTCCAGCTGGTTCTGAGCACCGTCTTCTACAACCAGGACCCCCTCCCGCCGATCCCCTACCGCTACTACACGCTTCTGAACACCAGCCGCTACTCCTCGGAAGTCGAGGCGGCAATTCCGATCGCGATGGGAGACCGCTACCAGGGCTCGCCGGTAATCGGCACGATCCCCGACTACTTCAAGAAGCTGATCCGGCCGGACGGAAAGCCGTACTCCTTCATGCAGGGGGAAGTGTTCAGGAACTCCGACATCTTCGCCGCGGTGGTCGGCTACACAACGGCAAAACAGCACCGGATCAAGCTCGGCGATAAAATCCGGTTCGGACACAGCGGCGGAACGCGGGACGACGACCTGCATGAGCCGTTTACCGTCGTTGGAATCCTCGACCATACCGGCAGTCCGAACGACCGCGCCGTCTTCGTCAACCTCGAAGGGTTCTATCAGCAGCATGAGGGAGACGAAGGTCCTCTGAAGGTCGACTATTCCCTTTTGGAAGCCGAAAAGGACGCGCAGCAAACCGGTGCGGGGGATGCCCGGACCGAAGACGGCGCAGAGGACACCGGTCATGACGATGCCGACCACGATCACGATGCCGATCACGATCACGATCACGCCGCACACGAGCGCCGTCTGACCGCCGTCCTGATCGTCACGAAAGAACAGGACACCCGGATCGCCGCGACGATGAGCCAGATCGATCAGATGATGGAAAACCAGCCGGGCGTCTCGTTCGATGAAACACAGCTCGTTTCGAGACACCAGCGCCGCAAGGTGGTCAACACCGCGGTCACCGCACTCCAGCCGAAACTCGAAGGGGAACTCCTGGAGGCGCAGGCGGTTGCTCCTGTCCAGGAGATCGCGGCGTTCTATCAGGACGTGATCGGAAACATTCAGTATATTCTGATCCTCTTCGCCGTACAGGTAATCATCGTTGCCGGAATCGGCATGATGGTCAGCATCTACAACTCGATGAACGAGCGCCGGCAGGAGATCGCCATCATGCGCGCGCTCGGCGCGCGGCGGGTCACCGTCATGTCGATCATCCTCCTCGAATCGATCCTTCTCTCACTCGGAGGCGGGATATTAGGCGTTCTGATCGGGCATGGGCTGGTATGGGGCCTGAGCCCGCTCATTATGGAGTACTCAAACGTCATGGTCCGCTTCTGGGATTTTCAGTTCGCCGAACTGATTCTGATCCCCGGCCTGATTGCGATGGCGTCGGTCGTCGGCTATCTGCCGGCAGTGATCGCCTACCGGACCGATGTGGCGCAGTCGCTCCAGCCGTAACGGAAACGGTGTATTTCACTCACCTGAACAGAAAGCCAAAAAGATCAGTCAGCCATGGCAAGAACGGAATTCAGCGACGCGCTCCGCGGGGTCTATCGCGACGTTGACGAGGTCAACGGTGACGAACAGACGGTGGATTACAAAGAGGTCAACGCCCTGTCGGTCCTTTCGGTCGTCCTGGCGGTCATCTCGGGACTCGGTTTTTTCTTCAAGCCGTTCATTCTGCTGGCGGCGGTCAGTTTCGCGCTCGGCTTCATGGCGCTGCGCAGGATCCTCCGCGCGCCGGAAGAGCTGAGCGGAATGGTTCCCGCCACGCTCGGAATGGGACTCGGAATTCTGGTCGGAGTCTCGGCGTCGATCTTCCAAGTCTGGTATTACTACCATAACGCCCCTCCCGGCTACGAGGTGGTCGAGTTCGACTCACTCGGATTCGACAAAAAGGGGAAAGTCCGCCCCGAGATCCTTGCGCTTGACGGCAAAAAGGTATATATTACGGGCTACATGTATCCCACTGACCGGCATGCCGGGATCGAGAGCTTCCAGTTGGTCCGTCTTCTGGCTCACTGCAAATTCTGCAGCCCCGGCACAAACCCCGCCGACATGATCGCGGTCAATCTCGAAAACGGAATGACGGTCTCTTACCGGGCAAACAAAATCGTCGGGGTCGGCGGAATCCTCTACGTCGATCCGAACTTCAAGCCGGGCGAGATCCCCTACAGCATCGAAGCCGACGTCTTCCGAAAATAAACAGGTCCCTCACACATCCCGCGCGCGGGAAGAAATAACAATCGCCTATGTCCGTCTTACGACAATACATCGCTCGGTTCAGCGCCATGCGGCTGATAGGGCTCTTCCAGTACAATTCGGAAGTGCCGCTTTTCCGCGGCGCGCGCGTCATTGTACGCACCTCGCGCGGCCAGGAGGTCGCCACCATTATGCGCGAGGCCGACGAGGAATCGATCGCCCGCCTTCCCTACCGGCACGAGGAAGGGTCGGTTCTGCGGATCATGACTCCCGACGACGAAACCGAGTGCCGCCGGATCCACCTGGCTGAAAAGGACGAATTCCTCCGCGCCCGGGCGATCATCGAACGAACCGATCTTGCCATGAACCTGGTTCGGGTCGAGCACATCTACGGTGGGGAGAGGCTCGTCGTCTACTACGTCGCCGACGGACGGATAGATTTCCGGGAACTGGTTCGGATTCTGGCCGCCGAGTTCCAGACGCGGATTCAGATGTATCAGATCGGTGTCCGCGACGAGTCGCGTCTGATGGCCGACGTCGGCGACTGCGGACGTGAGGTCTGCTGCAAAACGTATCTCACCTCAATGCTTTCGGTCAACATGAAGATGGCCAAGCTCCAAAAGGCGACCCTCGACCCGACGAAAATTTCCGGCCGGTGCGGGCGGCTGAAATGCTGCCTGACCTACGAATACGAGGCGTACAAAGAGCTCTTGGCAATCCTTCCCCCCATCGGTTCGAAGATAACCACCCCTGAGGGGCCGGGTGTTGTCGTCGGTCAGGAACTCCTGGCCAAGCGTCTGCAGGTCGAGATGGAAGACCGGACCCGGAAATTCTTCACTCTGGCCGAAATTGAAGCGGCGAGTGCTGCGCCCCTGCCGAAGGGAAATCCCGACGACGAAATCGACGGCTTTGCCGATGCCGCCGACTCCGATTTCCCCGGTTCGGGACTGCCGGCCAAGAAACCGAGCGACACGGTTCCGAACACTCCCCCCCGGCGAGGCGAACGGCGCCGTCCGAAGGGACGCCCGGCGCGGGGCGAACGGTTCACCGGCAAACCGGACAATGCCGGAGAGGCGCGTCCGGAGCACCGCAATGCGCCCCATCGCGGCAGCCGGCCTTCCGGTCCGCGAAAAGGAGGCCCCCGTCCGTTCGAAAGGAGCGGCCCTCCCCGTCAGGGCGGCGGAGGAAAGCCGCCGCGGCAGACCCCGTCTCCGTCCGATTCACCCCGGCGGTTCCGGCCGGAAAACCGGGACCGCGGATTCCACCATAAAAGAAAAGAAAGTGAGTAAGTTCTTCGATGACACAACCCCGCGATATTGTCGCTGATCTGCGATGGCGAGGCCTCCTGAACCAGGTGACCGACGAATCGATTGACAAATTCCTCCTCGAAAAGCCGCGTGTCATCTATACCGGGTTCGACCCGACCGGTCCCTCGCTCCACGTGGGACACCTGGTCGCGATCATGAACCTGCGCCGCGCCCAGCGCGCCGGGCACCGGCCGATCGCCCTGATCGGCGGCGCGACGGGAATGATCGGCGACCCGAGCGGAAAAAGTGAAGAACGCCAGCTTCTCACTCCCGAGACGATCGAAAACAACGTCCGATCGATCCGCGCCCAGATGGAAACCTTCCTCGACTTCGACGAAACGGACGGCGCGCTCCTTCTGAACAACTTCGAGTGGATGAAGGACTTCACCTTTCTCGACTTCCTGCGCGACGTCGGGAAGCATTTCCCGGTCAATGTCATGCTCACAAAGGATTCGGTCAAGAGCCGGCTCGAACGGACCGACAGCGGCCTTAGTTACACAGAGTTCAGCTACATGCTTCTGCAGTCGTACGACTTTGTGGTTCTGAACGGGCGTTACGGCTGTGAGGTCCAGTTCGGCGGGAGCGATCAATGGGGGAACATCACCGCCGGGATCGACCTGGCGCGCCGCATGACGGGGGTTCAGCTCTATGGTCTGACGAGCAAGCTGCTGGTTAAGAGCGACGGCAAAAAAATGGGAAAAACCGAATCGGGCGCCGTCTGGCTCGACGCCCGCCGGACCAGCCCCTATCACTTCTACCAGTACTGGGTCAACGTCGATGACGCCGACATCCCGAATGTTCTGCGTTTCTTCACCGACCTGACCGAACCGGAAGTGAACGACCTGCTCGCCGAACATGAAAAGGACCCGGGCAAACGTCTGCCGCAAAAGCAGATCGCAATGGAACTGACCCGTCTGGTTCACGGCGCGGAAGGGCTTGCCGCCGCCGAAAAGGCGACCCAGATATTCTTCGGCGCCGAGGTCTCGCAACTCTCCGATTCCCAGCTCGGACCGATCTTCGCCGACGTGCCGAGTGTCGAAATTCCGCGCGCCGAACTTGAAGCGGGGCTCCCTCTGGTCGATGCCCTGGTCCGCGCCAAGCTCGCCGGTTCAAAGGGGGACGCCCGCCGGACCGTACAGCAGGGAGGCGCCTACGTCAACAACCGGCCCGAGGGCGACCTCGACCGGAAACTCTCCCTCGCCGACCTGGCCAGCGAGACGATGATCGTCCTGCGCAGCGGCAAGAAACGCTATGCGCTTCTGAAAACGGTCTGATCGGCGCGATTGCGTGCAATACACAAGCGGGGGGCTGAAAGCCCCCCGCTTTATTTTACCCGGCGCGGACAGCCCGCCTCATCTCGGGAGATGCTCGTCGGCAAAGTCGAGATACTGCGACCAGTCGTAATCAGTGATATTGTGCTTCCCTGTCCGGCGATGATAGTGAATCACCGCGCCGACCGGCGTATCGGCCGCGGGGGGTTCCGGCGCCGCGCCGCCGAATCCGTCGGTTCCCAAAAGGCGGTAGACCGGATCAGCGTTATACGCCGAAAGGAACTCCCCCGTCGGGTCAGCCCAGAGATCTTCCGACGCGCTGGCGATGTAGACCGGGCGGGGAGCGATCAGCGCGACGAGTTCATGCTGATCGAACGGCAGTTCGCCGGTCCGGCCGATATAGCTGTTATACTTCGGGCAAAACCAATGCGGGAATGTACGGGTGATCGCATCGATCGTCTCGCCGAAGTTCCGGCGGGTGAGCGCCGCGCCGCCGCAGCCGGAATCGTTTGAAATGACAATCGCAAAGCGAGGGTCATTCGCGCCGGCCCAGAGAGCGGTCTTTCCGAGCCGGGAATGGCCGGCGACCGCGACGCGGCCCGCGTCAATTTCGGGAATCGTCTCAAGACAGTCAAGCGCGCGGGAAAGCCCCCACGCCCAGGCGGTAATCGTCGCGGCCCGGGACTCCTCCGGCACATCCTGTTCAAACGGCGCAAAGAGAGGGTGCACTCCGTTCTGTCGGCCGTCGTCGAAATCCGGATCGATATCCTCGTAGAACCCCGTCACAAACGCGTAGCCTCGGTCGATGATCATCTCAAACGGATACCGCTCCGCCTTGTACCCGCGCCGCTCCTCGCCGTTGACGCCGCGTGTGTGATTCGCCTCGGTATTGTCGGAAATCGAAATCCACGGATCGGAACAGGTGGTATGGTTCCCCTGAAAGTTCAGAATGAGAAACGCGGGAACCGGCTTTTCGGCCCTGTTCGGAATGCAGACCAGAAGGTCGAGCTTCGGCGCCGGATTCGGCGCGTCGAAATAGACGCGCACCTCTTTAAGCGTCCCTTTCCCGTCGAACGCGACCGGATTGGTCCTAAGGGTTTCAAACGCCAGACGCGAGCGGTCGACACCCGGCATGACGCCGTACATCTCGCGCTGGAACAGATCGAGGAGTTCCGGCCGGCGCTTGGCAAACCACTCCTCCGGCGTGGTCACCGCCGACCCGTCCGATGCGGTCAGCGGGTCGGGAAGCGTGTAGGGGAGGACTTTTGCCTCGTCGCAGTTGGTTTCGTCGGCATTTGCCTCCGCCGGCACCGCGGCCAGTGCCAGAAGGGCGGCGCCGCAAAAAACAGTTTGCAGGAGTTTCGACATCACGTGTTCCTTTACGGTTCCAGGGTCTTGCCGGCGGCAAATCAGAAGAAATCGGCTCCCTCCTCAGGAACCGGATCGGCGGCCTCGCCGCTCTTTTGCGCCTCTTCGCGCCACGGCTTCTCGTTCACGTAGGAATCGAGCTCTTTGCGGAACTCGTCGATCCGGTCGTCATTTTCCTTTTCGGCCAGTTCCACCCCCATCCGGGCGTATTTCCGCGCGTTTTCAAAATCGCCCGACTCGGCATACGCCGCGGCGAGCGTGCTCAGGATATACGTCTCCCGGAAATTCGTCGCCTCGGCGGCACGGGTCGCCAGGTCAAGCGCTTTGGCGCCGTCGCGAACCGCGTCATCGGGACAGGTCGCCAGAAGCCAGGCATAATTGTTCAGGGAACCGGCATCCTGCGGATGATCGGCAAGAATCTTTTCATAGACTCCGGCGGCGTCCTGCCAGCGGCCGTACATCAGATAGATATCGGCTTTCCCGCGCAGCAGGGGAAGGGAATCGGGATATGTTTCAAGGAGCGCGTCGATTTTCGCCATCCCGCCGGTAAAATCATTGTCCTGCGCCATGGTGTACGCCAGCTGCGAGGTGATCCCATCATCGTCCGGATCCTGCCGGCGGATCTTTTCCAGAAGCGGAACCGCATCGCCGTACCGCTCCTGCTGAATATAGATCATCGCCTTGAGCCGGAGCGCTTCGGGAAAACCCGGGTTCATTCCGATCGCGCGGTTCACATCTTTGAGCGCGTCGGTGTACTCTTTTTTCTGAAGCCGGGCCGAAGCGCGCAGATAGAAGATCGTCGGCAGCGGCATCTCTTCGATCAGATTGGAATAAAGCTCGATCGCTTCGTCATACGCGCCGATCGTCACCAGAAACTGCCCCCGTTCGAGCTGGGTGATCAGCGTTTTCTCTTCGGCGGAATCCGCCTCGTCGTAGAGCTTAATCGCCTCGTCTTTCCGGCCGAGTGCGGCGAGAACCGACGCCTCCGTCTTTTTATACCGCGGATTCTCACCGTCGATCTCGAGCGCCCTGCCGATCGTTTCGAGCGCCTTCTCCTCCTGCCGCGTTTCCGCATAGCAGAGAGCCAGAAGATTGTACAGCTCGGCGTTATCCGGTTCGAGCGCCACGGCGTCTTTCAGATACGCAAGAGTCCTATCGACGTCATCTTCGGTCAGTGCGCGGTATTTGAGCGCTTCAACGTAGATGTCGGGACTCGAGTCCCGCGTCAGTTCAATAGCGGCGTCAAGCGCCGTGCGCGCCTTTTCGCGGTCCCCTTCCGGAAGCATCTGGAGCCGGCCGATCGCCAGCTGGGCCAGCGCCAGGTCGGGAAACTCTTCCACCGAAGCCTCGAGGTCGTCAAGCGCCATCGAACGGATCACCAGCCAGCCGTTCGGGTACTTGTCGACGGTAACCGTATCGTCCATGAAAATTTTCGCCAGCGCCAGGCCCCGTTCCAGCCGGGACGAGAGTTTCAGCTGTTTGCAGTACTCGAGGCTCTCCCCTTCGAGACCTTTCTTTTCCGCCTCGTCGCAGTAGGCGATCACCTTCGTCAGATCGAGGATCGACCCCGCCGAAAGCTTCACTTCCGTCGCCAGATTCAGCAGATCGTCGGCACTGTTCTCCTGCACCGCGTTTTCGATCTCTTTCGCCACCTCCTCGCTGGCCGCGCGTTCGGGCACCCCCCGTTCGTCTTCGTCGGCCGGCTCGTCCCCGGGCGCGTCCTCTTCCGGCACCGCCTGCGGGTCGGTCAGTTCGGGCGGATCGGCGGGCGCGGGATTTCCGGCGCCGTAGAGCGCAAGAGCCGGAGCAAACGCAAAGGCGATTACCGCGCAAAGCGCGGCACAGATAGTCCGTTTCATGATGTCATCCTCCGTTGAATAAAAGGAGAGGGTGCGGTCTGTCCGCAGGCCGGTCACGCCCCCTCCGGCCCGAACCGGCAAACTTGTATTACTCTTTTGAACGGGTATTCTTTTCGATCTGTTTCCTTTCAAGGTCGGCGATCTTGTCGTTCCGCCGCTTATGCCGGCCTCCGGCGAATTCCGACTTCAGCCAGATTTCGACAACCCGGTCGATCATCACCTCGCTGAGCAGATCCCCCGACAGGCAGAGGACGTTCAGGTCATTATGCCGGCGGCTCACCTCGGCGGTCACTTCGTCAATGACCGGCGCGGCGCGGACACCGGGAAACTTGTTGGCGACGATACTCATGCCGATCCCCGTTCCGCAGATCAGGATTCCGCGGTCGGCCTCGCCGCGCGAGACCGCACCGGCCACCTTTTCGGCGATATCGGGATAGTCGACCGGCCGGACGTTGTCAGGACTCGGCCCGACATCGGTTACGTCATGCCCGAGCCGGCGGAGCAGACCGCTCAAATCGACCCGAACCTGCACACCGTGATGGTCACTGCCAATCATTATTTTCATGGGAAAATCACTTTCTACCTGGAATCACTCAGGTTCAATAAACGCGCGAATCTCGTCGCAGAGCGCCTGAGCCGAGCAGGCGTCGGGCGCTTCGGCGATGATCCGGACAATCGGTTCAGTGTTGCTGGCGCGGACCAGGACCCACCGGTCCGGAAAATCGACCCGGAGTCCGTCGCTCCGGTCCGTCCGGTATTCCGTATAGTTTGCTTCAAGCCGGTCGAGCGTCTCCGCGACCCGGTCCGCCGGCAGATGCGCCTTTTCCTTGATGATCGCGTAGGCCGGAAGCTCATCGGCCAATGCCGAGACCGGAACTCCGCGCATCGCCATCGCTTCCAGGATGTTCGCCATTCCGACGAAACTGTCCCGAACAAGCCCGACCGCCGGATCGATCGGCCCGCCGTTCCCCTCGCCGCCGAAAACCGCGTTTTCCGCCAGAAGGAGATCGACCACATTCGCCTCTCCGACCGGACTGCGCCGGCCCGCGACGCCGAACGACTCGGCCACATCGAGGGTCATCCGGCTCGTCGCGCAGTTGATCACGACCGGTCCGGCCTTCTTGGCGAGCTTGTGTTTCGCGCAGATCGCCACGGTATACTCCTCGCCGATATACCGGCCGTTCTCGTCGATCACAGCCAGGCGGTCGGCATCGGGATCCTGGCAGAACGCCGCGTCGACCTTGGCGGCGCGAACCTTTTCGAGGATTCCGGCCAGGTTCGCCGCAGTCGGTTCCGGCGTGTGGGCGAACTCGCCGTTCGGCTCTTCCCCCATGCAGATCACCTCGCAGCCGAGCCGTTCGAGAAGCGGTTTTCCCAGAACGGCGCCGGCGCCGTGGTTCGAGTCGAGCAGGACGCGGAACCCCTTCGCGGCGATCAGTTCCGGATCGACCGTCTCAAGAACGGCACACATGTGCGCCGAGACCGTATCGGCCACCGCGCCGCGCCGCCCGAGTTCGCCGGGAGTGCGCCACGGCGGAACCAGCTCGCCCCGTTCGAGCGCTCTGTAGGTCTCGAGAACCTTCTCCCCTTCCCGTTTCGGGATCACGCGCCCTTCTCCGGAGAAGAGTTTCAGGCCGTTGAATTCAATCGGATTATGACTCGCCGAGATCTGGATTCCTCCCGCGGCGCCCAGACTCCGGATCAGAACGCCGCAGGTCGGCGTGGCGGCGACCCCGCCGACCAGGGTCGGCCGGCCGACCGCATTCAGGGCGGCCGATACCGCGTCGGCGAAGAGGGAACCGGAATTCCGCCCGTCCCATGTGATCACAAACGGCGCGTTCCCCGGAATCGAGAGGGAAAACGCGATCGCGTAGCGGATGGCGACTTCCGGTGTCAGCGTCTTGCCGACTTCGCCGCGAAGTCCGGACACGCTGATGATTAACGGTGCTGACATGTTCCTCTCCTGGCAGTTTCCGGGGCGGTACGGTTTCAGGGAAAAAGCGGCGCAGAAACGGCCGCGCGGGGGCGGAAAAGCCTCCCACGTCATTATAAATCTGAAAATAGGTAAGGACAAGACCTCCGCCGGGTCATTCCAGACCCGTCACATCCTTATAGAGATACGCCCCGCCGTTCTCCTCGGCGAGTTTCCGGTACGCCGCGGGATGCCTGCCGCCCGGCTTGCCGAACTCGATCACATTGATCTGGGCCACCCCCGCCCGCCGGGCCGAATCGCCGATCCGCCGGAGCGCCAGAGCCGAGATTTCCTCCTCGGCATCGGTCAGCAGAAAGATCACGTCGGGCGCCATCCGAATCGCCGCCGAGAGGGCGCCGAGCGGATCGGTTCCCCCTTCAGGGCGGACCGCGTCAAGGAACTCAACAGCGCGCCGTTTCGACTCCGGCGTTACGTCGGCCAGCCGCGTCCCGCCGTCGAAGACCTCGGTATTATGGTTAAAAACCAGAAGCTGGAACTTCCTCGCCCCCGCGCCCGGATCGAGCGAACCGATACTCCGCCGCGCCTCGGAAACGGCAAAACTCATCGGCGCCTCGTCGGGCCATTTCATGCTTTCGCTGCGGTCGATCAGATAGACGAAACGCCTGCCGCGGCCGGCAAGCCCGCCGAACCGGACCGTCTGTCCGCTGCCGCTCCCCGGGCCGGCCGAACTCCCG
>ONWH01000195.1 GCA_900321495.1 uncultured Planctomycetota bacterium | reverse complement strand
TTCGGCGAAATCCCATGTGACGATGTCTTCTTCCTCGATCATTGCCGAACCGGTTGTTCCGTGGATCTCTATCCGTTTCAGGTAGCCTGGATACGCGGCGGTTGTCGCCTCGATCGTTCCGAGCGCACCGTTTTTGAAGCGGAGCGAGGCGACGGCGGCATCCTCAACTTCAATCCGTTCATGGGCCAGAAGTCCGGTGATCGCGGTCAGCTCCTCCACCGGCCCCATCAGCCAGAGGAGCAGGTCGACCGAGTGGATCGCCTGATTCATCAGCGCGCCGCCGCCGTCGAGCGCCCAGGTGCCGCGCCAGCTGCCGCTGTCGTAATACTCCTGGGTCCGGTACCATTTGACGATGGCGTCCCCCAGGGTCAGCTTGCCGAACCTCTTCGCGTCGATCGCCTTTTTCAGCTGGGTGCTGGAAGGGTGGAAGCGGCTCGGAAAGACGGTCGAGAGGGTCACTCCCGCCTTGTTGCACGCGTCGATGATCCGGTCGCACCGTTCGAGTGTCACTTCGAGCGGCTTTTCGACGATGACGTGTTTCCCCGCCTCGGCGGCCATGACCGCCGGATCCATGTGCGCGCCGCTCGGCGTGCCGATTGTGACAATGTCGATCGCCGGGTTGGCCAGCATCTCTTTCAGATTCTGATACGGGGTCGCGTTGTACTCCTTGGCGAGCCGTTCGGCCGCCAGCGGGAGCTTGTCGTAACAGCCGACCAGTTCGCCTCCGGCCGCTTCGATTGCTTTGGCGTGGAACCCTGCGATCATGCCGCAGCCGATAATCCCAAATCCCATTTTTTTCATGTTGACCTTCCTCGTGAACGGTGATTGCAGATGACGGTGAAATCGAATCCGCTACAAGTATAGGACATTCTGGAAGAAATTTCACCCCCCCACCGTTCCGGCGCCGCCGTCATAACCGTCATAAATACCGCGCTTCGGAAAGGTTTCCCGAAAGAATCATTCCAAACCGGGGCCGGAAAACTTGCGCAAACCTGTGCAGACATTATAATTTCAGTGTGTGGGGGTCGGCACCGGCGGCAGACGCCGGCACCCCCGAAGTTCGGCCGTCCATGGGTTTTGAGGAAACCGGAAAAAATGAAAAAAAGCGTTTTTGCCGTCTCCGCGGCACTTTTGGCTCTCGGCGCCTTTTTCACCGCAGGTTCACTCTCCGCTCAGGATGAAACCCCCGAAGCGGTCTACGCCCGCGGCGTCTACCTCTTCTTCAACAACATGTACGATGAAGCCGAATCCTGTTTTCGGCAGGCGGCCGATTCCTCTCCCGACAATCCCGCCAACTTTTACTTTCTGGGAATGGCGCAGCTGCGGCAGGGGCAGACCGAACCGGCCAAAGAATCGTTCACCAAAGGAGCCCGGGCCGAACTGACCCCGCTCGGCCGCCTGGTTGACGTTCCGGGACACCTTCTTCGGATTCAGGGGAACGAACGGCTTTTGATCGAAAGTATCCGCCGTGACGTCTCGCTGGCGCATCAGGAGGAAGAGCGCCGGTACAACGAGGCGCTCTTCGGCGACGAGATTCAGCAGCAGCGCCGCCGCCTGGAGGCGGGTCTCCGTTCAGGGCAGACGGCCCCCGCGCCGCTTCCCGCCGTCGCCGGGCTTCCTTCGGTTCCCCCGATTCAGCCCCTTTTCTCTCCCGAGGTGGACGGCTACATCTCAGAAGAGCTTGCCGGCAGTGACCGCGAGGGGTTCATTGAACTTCGGAAGGACGAGCGCCTCGACGAAAACGGGAATGTCGTGAAACTCGACTATCTTTCGACAGAGGCGAAACGGCGTGCCGAACGGCGGAGGACCGTTGCCGAGGAGCGGAGGATCGCCAAAGAGAACTTCGTCGACATTTTCGACGCCGACAACACCGAGTCGGACAACACCACCTTTGACGGCGGATCCCCCTCCGCGGGGGGGCAGCCGTCCGGCAGCGACCAGCGCGCCCGCAACAAAACTCCGAACCCCCCCAAAAATAAGCCGCTCGGCGAGGCCGCGTCGTTCGATGACGAGGACGATCAGTGACCGGTTCCGGCCCTGAAAAAGGGGGATGGGGGCATGGGGCGTTCTTCGCCCTTCTGGCGGCGCTTTTTATGTTCGTTCCGTTCTGCGGATGCCGGACCGAGCCGCCGTCTGATTCCGGCCGGGCCGAGATTCTGGTTACCGTCCCCCCTCTGGCGGGTCTTGTTCATGCGGTTGCCGGCGAGACGTGCCGCGTCACCGTTCTGGTCCCCCCCGGCAAAGAGCCGGAAACATTTATGCCGACCCCCTCTCAGATGAGAGAAATCACCCGATGCGGCGTATTCTTTCGTGTCGGGCTTCCGGTCGAAGAGGCGATAGCCGGCCGATTGAAAAGTCTCAATCCGCACCTTCGCATCGTTGATCTGAGCCGGGGGCTCCCGATCGCCGCCGAAGAGACCGAAGAAATCGGACATTCCGGGCCGGACGCAGATTCCGACGAACAGCACTCCCACCATGAAGGGATTGATCCGCACGTCTGGATGAGCCCGACGAACTTAGAAGCGATGGCCGATGCGGTCGGAGAAACGCTCGCCGGTCTCTTTCCCGAAAATGCGTCCCGCTACGCGGAGGGGACCGAACGGTTCAAAGAGTCCGCCGAGGCGCTGAAACGGTCTGCCGCCGAGCGGCTCGCCCCGCTCGCTTCCCGGACTCTCTGTGTTTTCCACCCGGCCTACGGTTACTATTGCGCCGAGTTCGGCCTGCGGCAGATGGCGGTTGAGGCGGGGGGGAAATCCCCGAAATCGAAAGATTTTGTCGAGCTGATCCGCCGGCTCCGGGAAGAGAATGCGGCGAAAATTTTCGTTCAGCCCCAGTTCAGCCGTTCCGCGGCCGAAAAAATCGCCCTGGAGCTGAACCTCAACATCGAAGTTCATTCTCCGCTCGAAGAGGACCCGCTCGAAAACATTGAAACGCTCACCGAGGCGCTCACGCGCTGAAAGACTCTACCCCCTCGAAAATTTTTCCGATATTGGTATAATAGATATTGGGGTTTCGGGGAGGGGAGTTCCGAGATTTTCATACGGAATCCCTTTGCCCGTAGGCGTTCGGGGTGCCCTTTAACCATACAACAGCCATTTGTTGGGAGAAGAAAATGAAATTTAACCGTGTTATGGTCTTCAGCGCGGCGCTGGTTGCCGGGCTTCTTCTTTTCGCGGGTTGCCAGAAACAGGAAGTTGTCGACGTCACCGACACGGCGACGACCGCCCTTGAAGAGGCGGAAAACAACGCCGAAGAAGTCATCGACATCGAAGAGATTCTCGTGGTTGACGTTCCCGAGAACGCCGCCGACGCCACAACGGGGGACGAAAGTTTTTCCGGCGCGACGACCGGTGCCGATTTCCAGTTCGACAGCGCGACGACCGGCGGTGATTCCGAGGCGATCAACATTGATGTGATCGAAGAAGACGTCGAATCCGCCTCGGCCGCTTCCTCTCTCCCCTCCGCTTTTTTTTTTAACATCTGAGATTTCCCCCGCCTATGCGGCCGAAGCGGGGGCGAAGCTTCCTCCGATGGCCGACATGGAAAGCCAGTTCACCAAGTTTTTCGCAAAACTTGACCGTGACCTGGAAGACCTTTCGCTCGGCGGGGATTTCAGCGACGCTTCGGGGAACCTGATGCGCGATGCGAACGTGCTGGTTCTCCTGGCGATGGCGATCGCCCAGTCCACGGAGTCCGGCACGCTCAAATCGGCGGCGCCGGCTCTTTTGTCTGACGCCAAGGCAATTCTGGCGGCCGCCGACGCCGATGCGGCGGCCGCGGCGGTCAAGGCGATGAAAGCCGACCTCGATTCCTCTTCCGCCGCAGCCGGGACGGTCGTCTGGGAGAACGCCGCGCAGCTCTCCCCGCTGATGAGCAAAGTCGTCCCCTCGCTGACGACCGAAATCAAACGCCTCAGCAAGAACGAAAAGACTCTTCTCCGTGCCGGAAATACTGACAAGGTCGCCGGCGCATCGGCCCTTCTGGCGGTCGTCGCCATCGGGAGCCGCCTGAGCGTCGCCGAGACGAGCGCGCCGGATCAGGAGGCTCTCTGGAAAGAATACTGCGACCGGTTTGCCGAGCTGAGCCTCCGGGTCAACGGGGCGGTCCACGCCCTTTCGGAAGGGGGCGCGTTCGACGACTACGCCGCGGCGCTCAAAGATCTGGAAAAGACGTGCAGCGTCTGTCACGCCGATTTCAGCAACACCAAATAAGTTTTTAAGACGCTTAGCAAAGGAGCCTCGAGCATGTCCACCGACAAGGCCAAACTGATTTTTGCCGATCAAGAGATCGAGCTTCCCGTTTACGAAGGAACGGCGGGTGATCATGCCATTGATATCACGTCTCTCTATGCCAAACACGGACTGATCACATACGACCCCTCGCTGGGAAACACGGGGATCTGCCAGAGCAGCATCACCTACATTGACGGCGAGAAAGGGGTGCTCCGCTACCGCGGGATTCCGATCGAGCAGTTCGACCGTCCGCATCCGAATTTCATCGAGGTCGCGTGGATGCTCATTTTCGGGCGTCTGCCGGTTCCGAACGAGCTGGAACAGTTCAGCCAGTCCCTGACACGCCACGAGCTTCTCCACGAGGGGATACGGAGCCAGTTCCAGTTTCTTCCCGCCAAAGCTCCGCCGATGGCGATCCTTTCGTCGATGATCAGCACGATGGCGTGTTACTACGACGAGTTCCTTTCTCCCGAAGACGAGCCGGTTTTTCTGGAAGGGGTTTCGCGCCTGATCAGCAAGATCCGCACGATCGCCGCGTTCACATACCGCCGTGCGATGGGGCTCCCCTACATCTATCCCGATCCGGCGCTTTCGTATTGCAGCAACTTTCTGCACATGATGTTCTCGCTTCCCTACAAGCAGTATGAGGTCAAGCCGGAGATCGCCAAAGCGCTGAACCTGGTTCTGATTCTCCACGCCGACCACGAACAGAACTGCTCGACCAGCGCGGTCCGCGTGGTCTGCTCGTCGCGCGCCAATCTGTTCGCTTCGGTTTCGGCCGGGGTGAACGCGCTCTGGGGGCCGCTGCACGGCGGGGCGAACGTCAAGGTCATGGAAATGCTCGACGCCATCTACCGCGGCAACCGCAAACCGCAGGAATGTATCGAGGCGGCCAAGGACAAGAACAATCCGTTCCGTCTTTTCGGTTTCGGGCACCGGGTCTACCGCAACTACGACCCGCGCGCCAAGATTCTGAAACAGGCTTACGAGAGGGTCTGCCAGATTCAGAAAATTTCCGATCCGCTTTTGGATATCGCCCGCGAACTGGAAGAAGCCGCTCTGCACGATGACTACTTCATCGAACGGAAACTTTATCCGAACGTCGACTTCTACAGCGGGATTCTCCTTCGGGCGATCGGAATCCCCACGAATATGTTTACGGTGATGTTCGCCATCGGCCGTCTTCCCGGCTGGATTGCCCAGTGGAAAGAGCAGCACGAGAATCCGGCGGCCAAGATCATCCGTCCGCGCCAACTTTACATCGGGAATCCGGAAACCGACTACCTTGAAATCTCCGACCGAGAGTGACGCGCCGCGGCACGGGGATCATGAGGATCCCCCTTACGATTCGGGAGTTCCCCCTTTCATTGAGGCCGGCGCGTTTGATTTTCTCCCGAAATCGGCAGATCCGGTAACCGAGGTTCCCGATATCGTCGCAGAAGTGGAACCCGGCGATCCGCTCACCGAGCGCCTTGAAGCGATCCTCTCCCACAGCGCCGGGCCGGACGTGGAGTTCCGGACGCTCTTTGAAGAGCCTCCCTGGTTCCTGCGGATCGGCGAGATTCTCCTTTCGCGCCGCGGGATCGGCTCGCTGACAAGTATCCTTCTTCATCTTCTCCTTTTAATCGCGCTGGCAGTCTGGGGCATTACCGTCCGAAGCGGTTCGCGGGGCGAACCGCTTCAGGCCGGCTTTTCCGACGAGGGGGACATTTCCATGTTCGACGACCTGGGAGACGATTCCTCTCTGCTTGACTTCACTCTGGAAGATCCGCAGCCGGACCAGCAGTCGGCGGAATATCTTCCCGACGACAACCCGCAGAACCGCCTCGCCGCCGACGAGAGCGCCCGCGGCGGCGCCGTTCCCGACCTCAGCGAGCTCGAACGAACGATGGGAGGACTTGACGCCGGAGGGGAGGAAGCCGATACCCCCGCCGGACGGAAGGCGACCTCCGGCCGGACCGCCGCAGTCCGCCGTCACGGCCTCCCCGGCCGGGAAGGGGATACGACCGACGAGAGCGAGGCGGCGGTCGAGGCGGGACTGGCATGGCTGGCGGCGCACCAGCTCCCGGACGGCGGCTGGGCGTTCGACCTGACCGCTCCCGACGACAACGGCGACGAGGGGGAATGCGGAGGAAAATGCTCAAACAGCCATGCCACTTCCGGTGCCAATCAGGTGCGCAACGGGCTCTATCCCGGCAGGATGGCGGCGACCGGAATTGCCCTTTTGGCATTTCTCGGGGCGGGATATGACCACCGCGCCCCCGGTCTTTACCGTGAGACGGTCGAGGCGGGACTGCGCTACATAAAATACAGGGCGCGCCAGACGAAGTTCGGGATCGACTTTCGCGAAGCTGGTGAACGGTACGGGATGTACACACACGCGATAGTCACGGTGACCGTCTGCGAGGCGTACGAGCTGACCGACGACCCGGAACTGAAAACGCTGGCGCACGACAGCGCGCTTTTCATCGTCAACTCACAGCGGGACGACGGCGGCTGGCGGTACGAGGGGGCGCCCGATTCAAACTTCTTTTCGTATGCTCCGGGAGACACCTCTGTGTCCGGCTGGCAGATGCTCGCGCTCAAATCGGCGATGTCGGCGGGATTCAGCTGCTCGCCGGAAGTTTTCTATAAGGCGGGGTTCTTTCTCGATTCGGTCCAGCTTGAGAACAACACCCTCTTCCGCTACATGGCGGTGACCCGTGAGTCGGAAGCGAAGATGTGGGGGACGACGGCGGTCGGCGTCCTGATGCGGGAGTATATCGGCTGGAAGCAGAGACCGAAGTATATGAAACAGGCGGTGCGGCGGCTTTCCGGCTGGATCAGCGAGATGGAGAGCAACTGGAATCTTGCCAAAAAGGGATTCGATGTGAACCGCCAGGGGGAACCGATCGTGGCGGAGGGACGGTTCCGCTATAATCTCTATTTCGCCTACTACGGCTCGCTCGCACTGCACCACGCCGGCGGCTCGGCCTGGCACAAGTCGTTCGCCAAGACGCGCAGATTTCTGGTCGAGACGCAGAGCCGGGGCGAGGTGAACCCGCACGAAAAGGGGAGCTGGCTTTTCTACGACCGCTACATGAACGACGGCGGCCGTCTTCTGAACACGGCGATGTCGGTCCTCATTTTAGAGACCCCTTACCGGTATCTGCCGATGTACAAGTGACCGTTCCCGGTGCCGCGCATCCGGTTTGCTTCTTTTTGCCCGGAGATTATACTGATGAGAGGAGATTTTAATCCGGCCGGCCGAAAGCCGCGGTCCGAAAGGTTTTTCAAATGCGCATGTTTTCCGTTCTCGTGGGGGTTTCCCTCCTGATCCTTCCTTTCGCCGCCGCCGGCGAGCCGGTTCGTTATGAGTTTCTCCGGGAGAAGATGGCGGTTCCGGTCCGGCTCGTCTTCTACGCCGACAGTCCCGACGGGGCCGCCTCCGCCGCCGAGGCGGTCTATGACCGTTTCGATGAGCTGAACCGGATGATGAGCGACTACGATCCGGAGAGCGAAATCGTCCGCGCCTGCCGCGAAAGCGGCGAGAAGGGGGAGGCGGTCGAAATCAGCCGGTCCCTCTACGAGGTTCTCCGTATGGCGCGGGAGATGAATCTGCAAACGGGGGGAGCATTCGATATTTCGGTCTCGCCGATCGTTAAACTCTGGCGCCGGAGCCGCGTTTTCGGCCGCCGCCCTCCCGAAGACTTTCTGCGGCGCGCCAAAGGACTTGTGGGAAACCGGCACTGGGAGCTCGGCGAGTCGGCCGGCGATCCGCCCCGCTTCACGCTGCGAGTCGCCGAGAAGGATGTGCGGCTTGACCTGGGGGGGATTGCCAAAGGGTACGCGATTGATGAGGGGATCCGCATTTTGGAGGAGCGGGGAATCTGCTCGGCGCTCATCGACGCGGGGGGGGATATCCGGGTTACCGCCCCCCCGCCGGGAAAAGAGGGATGGACGATCGGAGGGGTAACCCTCGAAAAAGAAGAAGAGGCGGCCTACTACCTGACCGTCTCCGATGCGGCGATCGCCACCAGCGGCGACATGTTCCAGTATTTTGAAATCGATTCCGTCCGTTATTCCCATATCATAGATCCGCGCAGCGGTGAGCCGCTCACCACCCGCTCGGTGGTGAGCGTCCTGGCACCCGGCGCGGCCGCCGCCGATGCCCTGGCGAGCGGAATCAGTGTCCTGGGACCGGACGCGGGGATCCGTCTGGCCGAGTCGCTTCCGGAGGTCGAGACACTCGTCATCACCGCGCCTTCCGGGGAAGAGGAGGGGGCGGTCCCCCGAATCGCCGCTACCGGCCGGTTCCTCCGAATCCGGGACGAGCTCGCGGAGAAGGAGCACGGGCAATAACGTTTCCGCCCCCGTACGCAGGCGGAGGACTTATTGACAGCTTCCCGCGGTTGCTGTAAAATTTCCCTGTTACGGCGGTTCTTTCAACCGGCATCGGCCACCGGGCAGGTGGCGGGGTGTCCGTATCTGCCGCTTCGATAGCGAGCAGCGCCGCTGTCCGTTTCCGGCTGTCTCTCTGCAAAGAGGGTGCGGCGGTTTTCGGGCCGGGCTGTAAACCATCTTTCGCTGCGCTTCCTCTCTTTGCCGGGACGCTCGCGCAGCGCCCTTTTATGGAAAACGTTGAAGAAGTAAAGGTCTCGATCCCGAATCGTCAGATTCTCCAAAACATCTTTGGGGTAAGTGACGAGTACCTCCGGGTTATCCGCAAGACCCTCGGGGTGCGGGTCGTGCAGGACGGCGGCGATCTGCTGATCCGTTCCGCCGAACCGGGCGCCGCCTTAAAGGGGTCCCGTCTGATCGAAGGCCTTTGGAAAGCCGCGTCGTACCGCGGTGAAATGCTTTCGATGGACGATGTTCTGCGCGCCATTTCCGAAGTGGAGCAGGACCGTCCCGTTTCGCAGATTCCTCCGATCGAAGTTTACGGCGGGAAGAGGATCTTTCCGCGCACCGCCGGTCAGGCCGACTATGTCAGCGTTCTCCGCCGGAAAGAGATCGTCTTCTGCTGCGGGCCGGCGGGAACGGGGAAGACGTATCTGGCGGTCGCCCGTGCCGTTGAGGCGTTTCGGACCGAGGGGATCAAAAAACTCGTTCTGGTTCGGCCGGCGGTTGAGGCGGGAGAGAGTCTCGGTTTTCTCCCCGGCGACCTGCGCGATAAGGTCAATCCCTATCTGCGCCCTCTTTTCGACGCTCTGGCCGATATGATCCAGCCCGAGATGCTCTCCCGGTACCGGGACGACGATCGGATCGAAGTGATTCCGCTGGCCTATATGCGCGGCCGGACGCTCAATAACGCCTACATTATCCTCGACGAGGCTCAAAATACGACTGTTGCCCAGATGAAGATGTTCCTGACCCGTATGGGAGAAGGTTCACGGATCGCCGTATGCGGAGACGCCACTCAGGTCGACCTTCCGTCCCACAAAAAAAGCGGTCTGGCCGATGCCCTTGTGCGGCTCCGCGGTATCAGCGGAATCGGGCAGATCGCTCTGACCGGCGACGACATTGTTCGGCACGATCTTGTTCAGAAGATCGTCAGCGCCTACGAAGAGCCGGGCGAAAGTTCCCAGGCAGTGAGGTAATCAGCTCCATGTTCGGACATTTCCGCAGTAAACGCGATAACTACATTGCCAACCGAATGCCGGAACCGTCGCTTTATCAGCGTGTACTGGCCGGCATGAGGGATTTTCAGATCGGCAAGCGTCTCCTCCTCTGTCTTCTGATAACCCTGTTTCTCTGCATCACGATCAAGGCGTGGGACCCTCCCTTTGTCTTCGTCGGCGGTTCCCGGCCGAACCGCGATGTGGTCTGCATGACGCCCTTCTCGGTCGAAAACACCTCGATGACCCGCGAGGACAGGCGTTCGGCCCGTTTCGACACCCCGCACGTCTATGAGAACGAACCGCACAAGCTCGCCCAGTTCAAAGAGGTATTGGTCAACCGGGTTAAGTCGATTTTGACCTCGACCAACTACGAGGCGATGCCCGAAGACGAAAAGGCGGCCTGGAGTCTCTTCCTTCCCGGCGACGCCGACGATCAGCAGGCCGGAGAGTCGCTCCGCCATTTCAAAGAGACCCTTGCCGAAGACCAGGAGCTCAAAGCGTTCAAAGAGGCGATTGACAAGGCGTTTCAGCCGTACGTTGCCAACGGAATACTGCTCAAGCTTCATCCGGCGAAAGAGGGAAACCAGGAGACGATCCGTGTCTACAACTCCGGTTCTTCCCCGGAAGAGGCGCGGGAGATCCCCGCGCGCGACGTTCTGGTCGGAAATATGTACCAGATCAAGGACAGTCTGAACTGGGACTATCCCAAGGAGATGTCGGAGCTGATCTTCAACTGGATCAAGAAATGCGCCGAAGGGGACGTCACCGATCCGACTCTCCCCCCGCTGTCGACCCTGACCGAAGACCGCGACGCCACGCGCAAAGCGCAGGATGCCGCTGAGCGGGATGTCCCGCCGCACGAAGTTCAGTACGAGCCGGGAAAGCCGATCGTCCACGGCGGCGACGTGATCAATGACGACATTCTCGTCCTCCTGGCCGCGGAATACAGGTCGTATATCAACCAGATGCCTCTGCGCGAGCAGCTGCGCCGTGCGACCGGTTTCTTTCTGGTCGTTTTCGCGGCGACATTTCTGATCAATGTTGTCATCTATTATTTCGAGCGGACGAAATACAAAGCCGCGCAGGAGGGGAACCTCCGGACGGCGCTGATCGTCTTCATCTCGATTGCCATTGTTCTTCTGGTCGGAAAATTCCTGCAGCATTACACGCTCGGCCGCTACGGCGAGTTGGAAATCATTCCCCTGCTTGTCTTCACGCAGGTCATTACAATCGCCTTTTTCTGGGAGATCGGGTTTATCGTCAGCCTCCTGCTGGTTCTGATCCTTTCGATTTCAAGCACGAACGACATCGCGCCGTTCCTGGTCATGACTTCCGCGATTTCCCTTTCGGCGTTTTTGGCCCGCAACATCGAACAGCGGACCGAAATCCTCTGCCGTTCCTTCCTGGTGATGATCGAGATCTTCATTGTGACGGTCGGCATTTCGTTTCTCGAGACCCGCGCCCACTCCAACGAAATTTTTAAACAGGCCGTGTTCAACGCCGCCTGGGTTTTTGCCGCCGGACTGATTACCGAAGCGGTTCTTCCGTTCCTGGAACGGTATTGCGGGATCCTGACCCCGATGCGTCTGGTCGAAATGGGAAACACGAGCAATCCGATTCTCCGTTCCCTCTATAACCGCGCTCCCGCGACGTATAACCACTCGATCGCGACCGCAGTGATTGCCGAAAACGCCGCCAAGGAGATCGGCGCGCAGACGGGGCTGGTCCGTGCCGGTGCGTATTTCCACGATATCGGCAAGGCGATCCGTCCGGAATATTTCACCGAGAACCAGGCGCCCGGCGAAGACCCGCACGCCGGTCTCAAACCGAAGAAGAGCGCCGATATCATTATTTCGCATATCAAGGACGGGGTGAGCATGGCCGAAACCACTTACAGGCTCCCCCGGCAGGTCGTCGACCTGATTCGTCAGCATCACGGCACCTTCCCGGTCACCTATTTCTACGACAAGGCAAAGCAGCAGTCCGAACAGAACGGGGAACCGGAGATTCCGCTGGCCGAGTTCCGCTATCCCGGACCGGTCCCCCAGACGAAGGAAGCCGCGATTCTGATGATCGCCGACGCCATCGAAAGCGCGAGCCGGAGTCTGAAAGACGCCGACAAGTCGAAGCTGCGGAACATTCTTCACAGCATCGTCCAGAAGCGGATTGACGACGGCCAGTTCAATGAGTGCGGCCTGACCCTCAGCGAAATCCAGAAGGTCGAGGCGAGTATTCTGACCACGGTCCTTTCGATGAACCACCAGCGGATCAAGTATCCGGGGCAGGACGAGGACGAAAAGGATCCCGACCGTGTCAAGAAGGCCGCCGAGGCGAAAAAGGCGTAGTGCGCAGAACCGAGCGGGGGAGTGTTTCGTGGACGGGCCGCGGATTGAAATCACAAACGAGTCGGGAAAGGTTCCTTTCGACAGTCAGCGCGCTGCCGGCCTGATCCGCCGGATTCTCGCCGACGGGGGGGTGCGCCGCGGCGTGATGGAGGTGACCGTGGTCGGCGATCCCGCGATTCACCGCCTGAACGCGCAGTTTCTGGGACACGACCGGCCGACCGATGTTCTGGCGTTTGAGATGGACTCGGATCCCGGGGCGGCGCTTCTCGAGGGGAGCGTCGTCGTCAGCGACGAGACGGCGCTTTCCCGCGCCGGCGATTACGGCTGGCCCGCCGAAAACGAACTTCTCCTCTACGTGGTACACGGGGTCCTTCACCTGGTCGGCTACGACGACCACGCCCCGGACGATGAAAAGCTTATGCGCGCCAAAGAGCGCGAGTACCTGGCGCTGGCGGGGATCGACTCAATCGCCGGTTCCGACGATCTGGGCAAAAAAGAAGACTGAGCCGCAGGGCTCAGTCCGTCTCGGTCTTAAAGGGGGCACCGCCGCGCCGGACGCGTTACTCTATCGAGTACTCCTCGGCCAGATGGGTCAGGTTTTCCACCTGGTTTTCGGTCAGGGTTCCTTTTCGTTCAATGTCGA
Organism: uncultured Planctomycetota bacterium; assembly: GCA_900321495.1. GTDB lineage: Bacteria > Planctomycetota > Planctomycetia > Pirellulales > Thermoguttaceae > RUG695. The sequence continues at coordinate 2,111 of ONWH01000195.1, read as the reverse complement.
TCTTCGCCTCGTGCCCCCCCGCTTTTTCCCGCGCCGAAACGGAGATCCGTCCCGACTTGTCGAACGAGTAGGTCACTTCGACCAGCGTCCCTTTCGGCAGGTCGGGAGGAAGATCGGTGATCCGGCATTTTCCCAGGAGGGAACACGCTTTCGGATCGGGCGCGTCCCCTTCCAGGACCTGAATCGAAATCCGCTGCTGGTTCTCCTTGTTCGTCTTGAAGGTGCGCGTGAGCGAGAAGGGGAGCGGCGTGTTTTTCGGAATCATGATGTTGTTGACCACGATCCCTTTGGACGGATCGGTGGCGACGATCCCCAGCGCGTGCGAGTTGACGTCCTCCTGGTTGATGTTCTTCAGGAGTTTCTGGATGCGGTCGGTCAGTTTTCCGTTCGGGTTGTATTTCGCTTCGAGAATGGCGGCGTGAATCGCCGCCCCCTTGGCGACCGCCGTGTGCGGGTCGAGACCGGGGCTGATATACGGCTTGACCCCGGTGAGCTTTTCGAGCATGGCGGGGACCTGGGGCATCAGGGTCGAGCCGCCGACCAGAACGATGGCGTCCAGCTGCGCGAACTTCATGTCGGCCTGTTCCAGGACGAACTCGGTGGTGTCGCACGTCCGCTGGAGAAGGTCTTTCGTCAGGTCTTCGAACAGTTCGCGCGTGACCGGCACCGAAAGGCGGTTTCCCTCGTAGCGGCAGGTGATATTGGTGCTCTGTTTCGTCGTCAGGGCGATTTTCGCGGTGTCGCAGTCGTTGCGCAGAATCTGGATCGCCTGCGCCGACTCGGACGGGTCGAGCCCGGTCTTTTCCTTGAACTGATCGCAGACGTAGCGGGCCAGGCGGTCGTTCCAGTCGACCCCGCCGAGCTTGACGTCCCCGTCGGTTGAAATGACGCGGAAATGGTTTCCGTTGTACTCGACCAGGGTCGAGTCGAATGTTCCGCCGCCCAGGTCGTAGATCAGAACCCGCCGCGTTTTTTTATCGGGCATTTCATGGCCGAGCTCGCCCCGGTGCCACGCGTAGGTGAGCGCGGCGGCGGTCGGTTCGTTGATGATGTCGATCACGTTCAGCCCGGCGATCTTCCCGGCGTCCTGCGTCGCCTTCCGGCGGGAATCGTTGAAGTAGTACGGAACGGTGATCACGGCATTGGCGATCGGACCCAAAATCCGTTCGCCGTCCTGCTTGAGCTTGCGCAGGATCAGAGACGAGATGAATTCCGGCGTGATTTCATGGCCGTCGAACGTCCGCTTGTAGCCGACATCCCCCATCTTCCGCTTGATCCGCTCGACGACGTTTTCGGGATCTTCCATCGCCGCGCGGTTGCGGTTCGGCCCGATCACCACATGTTTGTTTTCGGTCAGCAGGATCAGGCTGGCGGTTTCGATATCGCCGTCCTCGTTTTGGATCGGAACCGGTTCCCCCTCCTCGTTGATCTGAGCCAACGCCGAAAAGGTGGTTCCCAAGTCGATTCCAACGGTATTTCCGGGTAAAAATTCCATGGGGTCTCCAATTTTCATCACAGCCCGCAAGCGGCAAAGGGGGCGGGCGCTCTTTCAAAGCAGTGCGGTCTTCCCCTTCTGTTCTTACTATTTTGAACGAAACGGAGATGAAAATCAAGCGGGAAAGGGCACAAAACCGGACGGGGACCTTCGTTTCCGGCCCTGCGGGGCGGCCGTTTCACTCCCGCCGCCGGCGGCACACGGGAAAAGAAGAGAAAAAGGCTCCGGTTTTTTCGGGGGCATCTTGTCTTTTATTTTTTTTTTGCAATAATGATGCGCCCGCAGAGGCTCTTCCTGCCCGTTTAAAATTTCCTGATATTTCCGCTTTGACGCGGGGAAGGAGTTTTCGATGTTCCGCACAGCTTGTTTTACGCTGCTGGCCTTCGTTTCCGCCGCTCTGCTGCAGGCTCTGCCGGTTTCGGCCGGGGAGGACGGCCTTGATCTTTTTCTGGACGCTGTCGAGGCGCAGCTGGGTGACGGAGGCATCGTTTCCGGCTCAGGTTCCTACAACATAACCCTGACGCCCGGCCCCCGATCCGAAGAAGAGATTCAGGCTGAAATCGACAGGCGAATCGCCATGCTCAAAGAAGACGCCGAGGCCAACCCGGCGGTCCGG
>ONWH01000182.1 GCA_900321495.1 uncultured Planctomycetota bacterium | reverse complement strand
GGTGCCAATTATCGGTTCCCCAATGCATCCAGCGGTTCGGCGCCAGATTGTTCAGCAGATCGGGCGAAAATCTGCGCTGCTGGGCAGAGAACAGTTCTCCGATCACAAAATCAAGCGCTTCACGCTGTTTCGCTGCCGGAGTCGGCACAAATGTCGGCCGGCCGTCCGGATCGCCTTTAAAGTCGCGGTTGGTTTCGAGCCCCCCGATGAACCGGGACGCCATGTAGATTCCTTGCCCGTACCACGAGAAAAGCCCTTTGAACACGTGTGACAGTTTCCGGTAACTTTCCCCGTCCTTCACGACCCGATCGCTCAATTTGGGCAATGCCTGATTAAAGAGACGTACGCGGAGTTTGGCATATTCAAGAGGGTCGCCCAGGTCAAGCGGATTTACGCGGGGGTCGCCGTTTAGATAGCATTCTTCATCGGTCGCGTAGTTGTATTCCGGTTTCGACTGTTCCGAAGCGATCTTCTTCAGCTCCTCATCTTCTTTGTCTCCGAAAACCTGATACCCGTATTTGATCGCCCAGTAATCGTAGGCGCCGAGCGGTTTCGGATAATAGTCCCCCTGTTTTTCCCCTTCCGGGGCAATGTTCACGGGAATGTAGTCCATCGTACTCCCGCCGTAACCGTATTCGGCATTTTCCGGATAATGGCGAATCTCGTCGAGCGAGTGAGTGGAACTCTGAATGAAATTATGGCGGAGACCGAGGGTATGCCCGACTTCATGGGCGGCTACCCAGCGGAGACTCTGTTCAACAAGCTTTTTTCGCTCGTTCTCGTAATTCGGCCGTTCGCAAGAACAAGATTCCGGGGAATCGGCGCTTTCCTGCGCACCGGACTGTGTTTCCTGCATCACGTCGAGAAACGTGTTTCCGATACCGAGCTGCTGGGCAAAGAAAAGAGTTTCGTTTATGTAGCGGTAATTTCCGCGATCGGCACTCGAAACGGTTTCACGTTCCTGCACGTTACGATTCGGCTTTTGAACGTTTTCGATCATATTCTGTCTTCCGCCGAGAGCCGCTGCCGTTTCCGAAGGGGGAAAGATTTCAAAAACGGAACCCCTTGAATCGAAAACCCCTATGTCAATCACAACATCGGCATCGAGTATTTCGCCTGTCATCGGGTTGACCCGGCTGGGGCCTATCGCGAATCCGAGATTTGCGGGACTCCAGCGGATGGTGTTGTAACGAATGTCCTCGGGATCCCAGGTGTCGTTATCTTCCTGCTGACGAACTTCAATCGCATTATAGAACCCGGCTTTTTCAAAAGCCTTATTCCATTCCAGAATCCCGTCCCGAACCGGCTTGCGGTAGGCATAAGGCATATTCTTGTCAAGCCAAAAGACAATCGGCTTTTTCGGGAGTGAAACCTCAGCGTCCGGTTCGAGCTTCTGCAGATTCCAGCGTGTGATATACCGAACGAAGTTTCCGTCATCCGGATTCTTATTGAGATTTTTAACGGCTGCTGTAAAGTAACCAACTCGCTCGTCTGCGATACGCGGCTTATAGCCGGAATCAGGAAGGAGACTGATCGAATAGTGCACGTTGACCGTCAATCCACGTCCGTCCATCACAATTCCGCCGAATGCGTCACTGTCGTTTGCCGAGGAGTAGGTGGCGGCAATTTCCAATTCGACATTGTCCGTGAATCCCTTGACCTTTTCCCAATTCGAACGGTCGCGCGCAAATGAGAATCCCGGAAGGGACCAACGGGCCAGTCCCGGCAAGTCGCTCATAAAAATGGGGGTCAGGTCGACCATATCGCCGCCACCGGGCCCGGCCGCCATGATCGGGAGACTGAAAATGACCGAATCGGTATAGGCGAGTTTGACCGATTTCTCTTCGGGGGTACCGCTGTCGGCCTGATAGCGGAAGTTCCTCCGGACGATCATAATCCGGTCGTCCACTTTGCGGAACTGCCAAATCATATCGTCCCCGTTGGAACGGAGAGACTCTCCGGCATAGATAGCCTCATTCCCGATTCCCCTCGCGATCGAGATCACGATGATGTAATCCTTGTCCAACTGGCCGGAGGTGATTTCCGCGTACAGGCTGTCTTTCTTTTGATAGAGGTCAATCAGGCCAGGAACCTTAACCGCATCGGGAACAACCTCATCGAACGGCTTCGGCTTGTCAGAATCCTCTTTTTCCGTATTCTTTTCCGTCTTTTCCTTTTTCGCTTCTTTGTTCTCTTCCGCTGCGAAGACCGAAGGCGGGAAGGCCGAAAAGGCGAACAGACTCAGATAAATCAGGATGTAAATCAGGAGAAGAACCGACAGAAACGCGAAGGAGCGGTTCGGGGCCTTGTTTGAGACTTTGTACATGGCATTTTCCTCAATGGATCATTTTCAAATTCAAGCCGTCCGGCGGGAAAGCTTTTTGTTCATTTCTGCAAGGGAGAGATGGTGACTGTTCCCAAAACCGTTTCAATGTTCACTCGTGGCGTGTTGTCGTTATCGCCGGAACCGTCAGACTGAGGCAACTCGTTTGTAATACTTCCGAGAACCGTCTTCAGACTTGCCGAAAAACGGCATTCTTCCGGCAGGAACAGATGAACATTCCCCGAAGTGACTTTCACTTTCAATGTTTCGAATTCTGCAATTTTCACATCAACGTCTCCCGAGACAGCTTTGATGTCGGTTCGGTCCGCGTGTTCAAGGATGGCGTGAATGTTTCCGGATGCGGCAAAGGCCCCGAAATCCACAACATTTTTCATCGTTGTGTAAATGTCTCCGCTTGCGGAGGATATCCGGATTGTTTCAGCATCTTCTCCTTCAATGTGTACTTCACCAGAAGCCGATCCGACAATGGCAAGGTCTGGTTTTTCCTCAAACTTAAGCCGGACATCCCCCGAAAGAGACTGAGCGGCAATGTCGCGAGCGGCGACCGATGCGTTGATGTTTCCCGATTTGATTTTGGAGGCGAAACTGTCGGCGTGAAGGGAGGGAATCTCCACGGAGCCCGAGGTTGTCTCGAAAAGCGCGGAATCGAGCGAAGTCCCTTCGGG
>ONWH01000306.1 GCA_900321495.1 uncultured Planctomycetota bacterium | reverse complement strand
TTTTCGGCATCGCGCCGTTTTGGAAAGAAGGCAGGTTCAGTCAGCGCGCTGGTCAGGAGCTGCCTGGCCAGATCCTCCTCCCGGCGTGAGGCGGTGATACACGCCAGATAGAACGCGCTGGTCGGCGTCAGTCCCCCGCGATCGAGAATCGGCAGGAGGATGTCTTCGGCCCGGTCGGTGTTCCCGCGCTGAAATTCGACCCAGGCAAGCGTCGCGGCGGCCTCATCGGAACGGGGATGGCGGCGGCGGAAACGGTCGGCCCTTTCGAAGGCTTCGGATAACAGCGAAGCCTTTCCCTCTTCGGCAAGAGCCAGGATCAGTCCTTCGGTCGCTTCAAAATCATCCGGCACCGACCGGAGCGCCAGCCGATAATTGACAGCGGCACTTTCGGTATCCCCTTCGGAATAGGCTAAAAGGGCGTCCCATTTGAGCCGTTCGGAACTGCCGTGCGGCATCCGAGCAACCGGGCCGCGCGTCTCGTCAAGCCGTCCGCGGCGATAAAGCATCCGCGCAGCGCGCGAAAGCTCCTGCGGCGAGAGTGTCTCCTCTTTGCAATGTTCATTGAGAAGGCGTGTTGCCCCTTCGGTGTCCCCCTTTTCCTCCAAAAGAGCCGCCGCAGTCAGCCATCCGGCAAAGAGCGAAGGGTTCAGCTCCTTGGCGCGGTTAAACGCGCCAAGCGCCTCGTCGTTTTTCTCCTGCCGCAACAAAAGATAACCGAGACTCAGATACCCCTCGGAATTCTCCGGTTTAAGGTCGATATACTCACGCATTTTCGCTTCGGCCGCGGAAAGGTCGCCCGCCGCTTCCAATGCGCGGGAAGCGGCCGAAATCGCCTCACCGCGAAGAAAATCGAGCCGGGGGGAGTCTTTCCCGCTTTCACTTTCGGCAAAGGCCGCCAGAAGCGCATCGGCCTTTTCCCGCAGAAGTTCCAGCTCGGGAAGGCGGTTTTCTTCAGCGGCAATTTCGGCCAGTCGGTACCAGGGCTCCGGATCGCCGGGTGTTTCCTGAACTGCGCGGTTCAAATAGGTGTGCGCCAGGGCGAGATCCCCCTGCTGTTTCGCAAGGAGGGCGAGGGTCACCCCGGCGGATGAAAACGACGGATTCTCTTTCTGCGCCGCATCGAAAGCACGATAGGCTTCGTCCATATCCCCCTGGCGGAAAAAATCGAACCCTTCGGCCCAGCGCGCTGCACCAGGGGGCGCGTCCGGCTCTTCGCCGCTTGCCGAGAGCAAAAAAAGACCCGCGCCGAGGAGGAAAGGAAAAATCCGCAGAAGGAACATCTGTCTCATCGGAAACCTTTGTCAGTGGGCGCGGGTGACGGCATCAGCCGGCGGCAAGAAGACTACTTCTCTTCATTGAAGTTCTTGTAAATCACGTCAGCCACTGTGCAACCGCCGGGAATGAACGGAAGAACATGCTCACTGTATGGCGAATTGACTTCAAGAAGGAACGGGCCTTTCGAGGTGAGCATGGCGTCGAGGGCGCCGGCGAATTCGTCGCGGCGCGTGACCGACGCCGTCTGCCAACCATACCCTTTGGCGATCGCGGGATAGTCGGGATAGCGGTGTTTCGGGGAGATGCCGTCGCCGCCGCCGGTCGCTTCGGGATCGGTGACGCGGCCCAGGTATGTGTTGCCGCGATTTGATTTGTAGAAGACGTCCTCCCACTGCATGACGTTGCCGAGGAACTGGTTGTTCATGAGCATCAGCTTTACCGGAATGTCTTCTGTAATACAGGTCGCCATTTCCTGAATATTCATCTGGAGACTGCCGTCTCCTTCGATAGCGACGACCAGCGCATCGGGATGGGCGATTTTGGCGCCCATGGCGGCGGGGAGACCGAACCCCATCGTTCCGAGTCCGCAGCTCGAAAGCCAGGTGCGGGGGCGGCTGAAATGATAGAAGAGAGTGGTCCAGAGCTGGTGCTGGCCGACCCCGGTGGCGATATAAGTCTCACGGCCCTGCGTCGCCCGGCTCAGCTCCGAGATCGCGTATTGCACGAGAATGTGGTCCGGGTCGTCACGGAAGCAGACAGGGTATTTCTTTTCCCACTCGGCAATCTTTTCGTGCCACGCGGAAAGATCGGCGTGCTTGTATGAGGCAAGCTTTTTGTTGAGCGCTTTGAGAAAGAGGCCGGCATCGGCATGGATCGTCTGATGCGCCTTCTTCACTTTGCCGAATTCGGAAGGATCAATATCGACGTGGATGATGTGGGCGCCCTTGGCGAACTGGGAGACATTGCCGACCACACGGTCGCTGAACCGGGTGCCGATCGCCAGAAGCAGGTCGCTTTCACGAACCGCGCAGTTGGCGTAGACGGTGCCGTGCATGCCGAGCATGCCGATCGAAAGACGGTGGTCGCGCGGAAACGCCGCCAGGCCGGGCATTGAAGTTCCCACCGGAATATCGGTCAGTTCGGCCAGCTTGAGAAGCTCCGCCGATGCGTCGGACATCATCACGCCGCCGCCGGCAAAGATGACCGGACGTTTCGCCCTCTGGATCGCCTCGGCCACGCGGTCCACCTCATCGGCTCTGACCTTGGGCGGATGCGGATCATAACCGGGAAGATCCGGTGCGGCATCGAAGTCGGGATAGCACTGGCCGATCTGGACGTCGCGCGGGATGTCGATCAGAACCGGGCCGGGCCTGCCGGTGGTCGCGACCAGGATTGCCTCGTTCACGATACGGGTGACGTCTTCGGTGGCGGTCAGAAGATAATGGTGTTTGGTGATGCTGCGGCAGACCTCGGTCATCGGGGTCTCCTGGAATCCGTCGGAACCGATCACGCTCGTGCCGACCTGGCCGGTGATGATCAGAAGAGGCACCGAGTCGAGTTTGGCGTCGTCGATAGCGGTAATGAGGTTCGTCGCGCCGGGACC
>ONWH01000192.1 GCA_900321495.1 uncultured Planctomycetota bacterium | reverse complement strand
TGTTCCTTCTTTCTCTTTTCCTTTTTCAATCGGTGTAACGCGGTATTCAAAACGATGGCTGCCGGTCAGACGGAACTCAGGATACTCGCGGGCGCCCCACGAGGTATCGCCGCCGACTCCGGTCTGCCCCAGGTCAATATTCAGGTAAACATTCGGACGGCGCGGAATCATCCAGACATGCTCGGCCGATTCCAGGTCGCGGGCCAGGAACCGTTTCGCGCTGAAGTCGAACGCCGCGGCGCTCTCGGCGCCGGTGCGGACTCCGTCGGCGTTCTCGGCGGTGATCCGGTACCCTTTTCCGTCGGCGCCGGTAATTTCAAGCCAGCGGCATCCGGTCCGGTTCCCGTATTCCCCCGGCTCGCTGTAACACGATGCGTCCAGATCGGCATCGACGGTCGTGCTGTAGAGACCGACGGGCGAGCCGCTCTTGCGGTCCGCGTAGTTTTCGCCCGGCCCCCGTCCGTAGAACGTGATCCGATCGCAATCGGCGGGAAGTTTCAGCTGGGTGCCGACACGCGGAATCTCGTCGCCTTCCGGTGCGGTCACATCCAGCGCAATGCCGGTCGATCCGTCCGGATAGCGGGTAAACGTCATCGCGCACGTGCCGTCGAAACGCCGGAACTTCCCTTCTCGCCGCTCGACGAGGACTCCGTCGTTTTCTTCGGTCTGCGGTTCGGACCAGTCGATATCTTCCCCGGCATACCGCCAGTGCGCATGGCGCCGGGTGAACTTGTTCCCCCGGTCGTTATCGGTCGGGGCGCGCCAGAAATCGGGCCGGCATAAAAGCGCCTCGCGGCGGTCAGCTCGCAGCGGCACGCCCGGCTTAAAGACCGGCAGACGGAACTGCGCTTCGGCGAGCACGTCTCCCGATTTCAGGAGCGGTTCGTCCTCCTTGACGAAAAACTCGAAGTTCACGAAATACTCTTTACCCGGTTTCGCTGGGAAGGAGTCAAGGCTCAGCAGATCATAGCCGGGAAACGCCGCGGTGATTCCGACGGAACTCTGAGGCGCGGGAAGCGGGCATGTCTCCCCGAAAGCCCCCTCCTGTACCGCGACCGGTTCCCCGTCTTCGGTCAGTGTGATCCGGTAGCCGACGTTATCAAGGGGCCGGAAGAACGCGCGGTTCTCGATTTCATAACGGCTGTAATCGTTCCCCGAAGCCAGCGGCCTGACGGCAATATCGGCGTAACAGGCGCGCACCTCGCTGAGCGTCGGGTGCGGACGGCGGTCCGGAGCGACCAGTCCGTTCATGCAGAAATTCTGGTCGCTCGGCACATCGACCGGTCCGAAGTTTCCGCCGTAACCGAAATAGATATCGTCGGTCGGCTCGGTCTCCGCCATGGTAAAATCGATATCCGCCACGCGCTCTTTCATTGTGCGCGGGGCGTTATCGCCCATCCACTCGATCGGGATCACGCAATTGTGAATCCGCACCTGATAGATCAGCGCGCGGGCGAGGTTCTCCAGCAGTTCGCTGTCCCGTCCGATTTCGACAGGAAAATCACACGGCGCGATCTCCGCATCGCACGGAGTACGCGCAATGACTTCACCGTCAATGCAGAGGATCAGCTCCCCTTCGGCGCGGATACCGCTCACCCAGTGATCGATCCCTTCCCAGTTCGGCACGGTTCCTTCGACGGTATAGGTCTTATCGCCGTCACAGACAGTAAAGGCCGCTCCGGTATCGGTCCGGTCGAGCGACCACTGCCGATGCGATTTCCCGACAATCGCTCCCGATTTCGGCTGGGTTCCGGTTCCGTACGTCGCGTAGGGGTAGATGTGGGCCTCAACGGTAAACCGGTCGCTGCCGGTAAAGTTGAGGGTCTTCTGCGGATCGTCGATGATCGCGTACCCTTTCAGGCCGGGCAACTCGTAAAGATCCTCCTTCACCTTTTCGCCGGACGCAATCTCGCCGATCCGTATCCGGTTCCCGAGACGGCCGACCAGTGTGACCGGCAGGCGGTTCGCCCCGGAATCGACGGCGCTCTGACGCGGGACCCTCATCGCGATCCCCTGGTCAACCCAGTCCCAGATAAAGCCCCCCTGCAGCTGCGGCCGGGAACGGATCGCGTCCCAATAGAGGGAAAGGTTCCCGACGCTGTTCCCCATCGCGTGCGCGTATTCACACTGAATCAGAGGACGCGGCTGAGGCCGTTCTGCGTATTGCAGGATTTCGGGCACCGAAAGGTACATCGGGCAGTAGATATCGGTATTCCGGCCGAGTCCCGCCCGTTCATACTGGACCGGCCGGCTCGGATCATACAATTTAACCCAGTCGTACGCCGCCTCGAAGTTGATCCCGTTACCCGCCTCGTTCCCGAGCGACCAGACGATCACCGAAGGGTGGTTCTGATCGCGCACCACCATCCGCTGTACCCTTGCCATAATCGCCGGGCCCCAAATCGGCTTTTTCGCAAGCGACTCTTCGTCGTAGCCGCGCCCGTGCGCCTCGTTATTCGCCTCGTCAACCACATAGAACCCGAGCCGGTCGCAGAGACGGTAGAATTCGGGCGTATTCGGATAGTGGCAGGTCCGGATCGCGTTGATGTTCGCCTGTTTCATCAGCGTCAGATCGCGCAGAATCGACTCGCGGCCGATTGTGTGCCCGGTATACGGATCATGCTCGTGCCGATTCACTCCTTTGATCAAAATCGGCTTGCCGTTGACCAGAAGCCGGCCGTTTTTGATTTCCGACGAGCGGATCCCGATCTCGGTGCGCGAAACGGTCCGATTTCCTCCGGCCTCGAGACAGAACGCGGTCTCGTAGAGCGAAGGCGTCTCCGCCGACCACAAATGCGGATCGATCATCGGAATATCGTATTCCATCACCGCCGATTCCCCCGGCCGGAGCGAAAACGGCTTCGAGTCCCCTTGCCCGAGATCATCGTCCGTCACCGGTGTTCCCGCCAATGGCGCGATCGCGGCGGTCAGGCTCCCTGCGGCGGGCTCGGCACTGTCGTTCACCAGGGTCAGATTGATTTTCACCACCGCGTTTTTGTACCCGGCGTCAAGCTGCGGAGTAATCGCCAGCCGTTCGATCCTCAGGGCGGGAACCGCTTTAATCCGAACCGACCGGAAGATACCCGACAGGCGGAAGAAGTCCTGATCTTCGAGATACGAAGCGTCGCTCCAACGATGCAGTCGTACCGCCAGATGGTTCGCGCCCGGTTTCACCAGATCGGTGATATCGAACCTCTCTCCCGCGCGCGCGTCCTTTCCCCGCCCGGCGGCCCGGCCGTTCAGAAAGACCTCAAACGCCGACTCGACGCCGTCGAACTCCAGAAAAAGACGGTTCTGACCGGCCAGGAGCTCCGAATCGAGTTCAAAACGGCGGCGGTAGAGCCCGACCCAGTTGACGTCGTTCGGAATCGTTCCGTCGGCAACAGGTCCGCCGGCCTCCCACGGATAGACGATATTCGTATAGACGGGGTAGCCGTATCCCTTCATCTGGAAGTTCGACGGAACCTCGATTTCGTCCCACGAGCCGACGTCAAAGAGAGGGCTGCAGAAATCGTCCCAAATGCCGAAATCGGCCTGGTCGTTTTCAAGCCAACGGAACCGCCAGGCCCCGTCGAGGGAGATGTCGGTCTCACCGCCGCAGGAAGTCCAGCCGGGAGCCGGAGGGAGCGAGTTGCCCACATCCTGAATGTTCCGGTGAAATGCCGAATCGGCAAGCGCCGCGGCCGAAAGGACCAGGAAAAGACCGCACCAGAAAAAGAGACGCCGCGCGTTCATCGTCAGAAACTCCGGAATTGAATTCGCTCGGGGAAACGCGCTCGAAAACCGTCCGACGGCTCCCCGGACAACATATGAACCTATTCTACCCGACATCGGAGTGATTTCAAGATTGCCGAACCGCGGAGAAAAGATTCAGCAGACGTTAAAACAGGCGGCGCCTGCCGCCCCCGTAGCGGCTTGCCCCTTCAAAACAAGGAATATCGCATAAAAAAAGGGGACTGATGGAAGAACCACCATAACCCCGAAAATGGGCAGTACAGGACTCGAACCTGTGACCTTCTGGGTGTAAACCAGATGCTCTAACCAAACTGAGCTAACTGCCCGAAAGCGCCGGAGAAAATCCCCGGAAACCACTGGAAAATTATACACGAACGCGGTATGATGTCAATGTATCCCGCGCCGCACGCGGCGCGGGCTTTCCGCAGCATAAGAATCCGTTTTATTCCTCAGCGTTCCGATGATTAACTCGACAACGGGATTTCTGATCGCCGGACTCCTGGTCCTTTTCGGGGTCTGGCAATACAACAAACAAAGGAATAGCCTGGCCGACCTGACCGAGGGGACCGAAAAGAAAGATATCTCGTCGCTTCGCGCCTTCCTGATCCGCCAGGCGCGGCGCCGGATGCATACCGGACTCCTCTTCATTCTGGCGGGCGCCGCGTTCTTCGTCGGGCTGCGGACCGACCTTGTGGCACACCCGAACCTCTCGGTAAGCGCCTGGTTCGTGAGCG
>ONWH01000264.1 GCA_900321495.1 uncultured Planctomycetota bacterium | reverse complement strand
CGCCCTGGCCCTTGTCATTTGGCTCGTTCGTCTCCTGATTGCCGATCCGAAGGGGTCGGTGCGCGCGGCGCTTAAACGCGAGAAGAGCTGAAGAGCTCGGTTGGAAGGCAAGTGGAGATCGGGGAAAGAGGAATTGGTTCCTCTTTCCCCGATCTTGTTGAGAGGGCTGATGCAGCGCAGCGCTTTTGCGGAGTTACAGGAGCGTGCAGGGTAACCCCCCGAGCTTTCGACAATAGCCAGTAAAGGGAAGGGAAAGGCAAACAAAAAACGCTCAAGCCCCTTTGTTTAAGAAGCTTGAGCGCGAATACACCCAATCCGATTCGAACGGATAACCTTCGGTTCCGTAGGAAATTTAGGTTTCAGACAGTAATTGGGAGACCCCTTAATTTAAGCGATATGAGAGTTTCTTTACGAAACAACTCTGCCTCCATATCGGTTAAATCGGCACTATTCTGAAACAGATTCTGAGAAATTCTGAGAATGTTCTCCTCTCCCTGACAGACGTAGTCATCGCAAAGTTTGACTGGATTTCTCGTTCTTCAGTCGGATTCCATGTTCCGCCTGATAGGCTCCGGCAAGGGGGAAGGGGACCACCTAATTGCTAAACCCCGCGGTTAGAAATCTCTTCAGTGGATCCAGCTCATCGCTACCCCAATCAAATGCCCCGGATTTTGATGCTATGCCGAGGGGCATCGTGACGTATTCGTCGCTGGAAGAGAGATAGGTATAGAGTTCATTCTTATGTTTTCGGCGGTATTTACGACCACAAGTTGATTCCATCGTAGCCAAAAATGCGTCTATTGAAGACAAGATGCTCTTGTTCTTCTCGGAAAGAATCCGGAGACAGAGGTCTTCCAATGTTCCGGCGCTGTTGTTCAGAGGGAAAAGAAGAAAACCGACTTTCGGTCCTGAAGCGTCATAAACCCACATGCCGCTATTTTCCGGAGATGGAAAACCGCATCTCTTTAATGAACCGTTGATCTCCTGACAGGCCTTAGTGTAATTCTTTTCCGCGTCCCGGATGATGGCTAGGTTTGTGACTTGGTCAAACCCATCCATATTCTTAAGACTCATCAGAGAATTACTCAAATTGTCGTTGCCGCCGAAATCGAAGACTTGAATCTCGTCGGAAAATCTTTGGTCATGTGCCAACGCTTTGCTGTTCAGGTATTCTATCAGAAAACCTTGCGCGTCTCTGCCTTCGCAAAGAACAATAAACGATTTTAAAATTCTTTTTCGCTCAATAGACATCAACGCACCTCCATATCAGAACGAAGTGCGTTCTTAAGAAGGTCATAACTGTAGCGGAAAGATTCGATTCCATTTCTGGTATAGCCAAGCCGGTAAAAAGAGAAGTCTTCGGGATAGTCTTTCACACCTTCGACTGCACCCATGATGTTTTCATAGCTGTGCGTTGTCGCGATGACTTGGCAGTTATAATCACGGCTGACATCAGACACGATCTTCCATAAATCCTCATACATAGAGTAGTGGAAACCCGTGTCTATCTCATCGATAAGCAGAATCCCGTCCCTGGCGTCCATGATGCTCAGAACGATGTACAGGAGTTTATTGATGCCATCTCCTGAAAACTGAACCGGGAGGAGTTTTCTGTTTGTGTTGATATAAAGTTGCGGAATGCCATTTGTGGATAAAGTAACAATATCACTGATAGAAGAATCAATTCGATTCAGGAAATGAATCAATTTCTCCTTTTCGCCATTGATTTCCGCTTTTCCCATACGATCAAGAATCGCTCGGTCAGTCCGGACAAAATTGTTGTTTACAAATGACGTGTAGGAGAGTTGCATGACTTGCTTGTCACCATCGTCATCTGCCAGCTCTCGAAGCATTCCATTCTCGCTTGCGGTATAATGTCCGATCTCAGAATAATCAGCAGATCCTTCAACTTGGAAATCAAACCGTAAAGTATAATTTCTTTTCGCAGAAGATTGAAAGCTCCCGGCCACGTTTTTGGGAATTCCACCGTTCAAGGCGGGAATATAACTGTCATCTTTCGCATATGACAAAGTCAGAGTGTCTTCTCCCCGCTTTGCTTGAATTCTGATTGTATTATCAGGATTCATTTGGTAAAAGAGAGGCTCCCATAGACTGACTCCGTTTGTCGGAATGTTTAACCCCCTGAAGCCATTCATGCGACTGAAGGAATCGGGGGAGAGATGATCCATCATAAAAAAGACCGCTTCCAATACGGAGCTTTTTCCAACATTGTTGTTGCCGGACAACAAGACAAGACGACGCATCTCTTTGATGCTTAACTTCTGAATACCCCTGAAGTTCTCAATGTTCAGATTGGTGATCATGTTGCCCGTCATTGTATTTTCTCTGCTATTAGAATCGTCTCCGAATATATCGAAATATTTTTTGTTGGGATACATCATGCCGGGCAGATCGGGAATCACCTTGCCAATGGAGACCCGGTTGTCGATACTCCGCTTTTTTTCATTGTTCCACACGGAGGCGTTGGACAAGTATACATATCCGTTTTTCTGAATGTGGAGTTTGCCGCACTTCGGAATTTGTACAGGTTGATATTGACCTACATACATGGCATTATCCTCTTTTCTCGCAAACAAATGCTAACTCTAAATAAAATTATACTCTGTTTTTCTGTAAAAACAATATGAACAGAGTGTAATTTTTAGATTTTGAAGTCGCTTCTCGAAAAATAGAGGGAAAATTGTCTCTTCAGCAAAACTGCAGGCATATTCCGATTTTGCCAAATCGCTAAGAAGCTGCCGTTCTCGTTTCAGTAGACGAAGATTTCGTAGCAGAGCTTGACCGGGTTTTCGTTCCTCAGGCGGATTTCATATTCGACCTGATAGGCTCCGGCTACAGGAAGCAGGTATTCGGCGATCTGGTCCGGGACGTGGAAGAAGTTGAATCCTCCGGAGTCCCGCGTCCAGATGACTTCTTCGATGAGATCGGGATAGAGCGAGTCCAGTTCAACGGGGATGCCGGTAAACCCTTCGACGGGTTCGCGCCCTTTGCCGTCGGTGTTCTTGATAAGGCGGTATCCGTTTAACGTAATCGACTCGACGGTTTCGGGGGGTAGGGGTTCTCCGGTTACGGCGTCAACGATCCTCGCCATAAACGCGCAGTTCTGACCCCGCGTGTTCGTTTTCTGGACGAAGATCTCCTGAACCACCTTATAGAGCATGGGCATTTTTGCCAGGGTGACGTTCAGGGTGCTGTAGATCGAGGCGTCGCGGCTGTTTGTCGCGGTGAGATGAATCAAGTGGCTTGACCGGGGCGCGAGTCCGGTGAACTTCTTTTGCAGGGTGTCTTTCGGCACCTCTTCCGGCTCACCGTCATTGAGGGCGGCGGTATAGGATTCCGCGCCGACGTCCTTGACCGTGATTTTAACGGACCGGACGGAGACGATCGGTTTCGCCTCCAGTTCCGGTTCGTTCTCCTCGATCACGGGACAGGTTACGGACGCGGCGTCCCCTTCGATCGGTTCGTTCCAGTCGAGGCCGAGAGTCCCTTCGCCGGAAACCTCTCCTTCGTTGTCGAGCGAGCCGACGGAGAAGTGGTCTCCGGTTCCGAGCTTGAGACGGTCGTTTTCACCGATTTTCAGGTTTGCCATTTGACCGCTTTACTTTTTCCCCTTGTTCTTTTCGAGGAAGTCCCTGAACGCCTGAACGACTTCTTTCAAGTCGCCGTTCTTGCTGGCGACGACTCCCCACCAGACCCCGGTCAGAATGCCGAACGTCATGACCGTATTCAGAATTGCGAGTAAAAACATTTTCAATACCCTCCTTATTTAGTATTTGCCGACGTATTCGGCGAGAACAGCGGAACTGTCTGCGAACATACGCAGACGGACGATATGCGTTCCCGCCGTTGATAGGTCGCTGAGTCCCCCGCGTACCCAAGTAACTTCCTGAAGCCCCCCCGGTGACTCCACCTTGAATGATGAACGGGTCCCGTCGCCGGAATAGACGAGATGAACTTCGACGGAAAGCATTCCGGTAATAATCAGATTGGAGAATTTCAGCCCGATGGTTCCGAGGAAGTACGGACACGAGTCGATAATGATTTCGGGACTCCCGGCCATATCGACAGTTCCATTCCCGCCGTTGACGGTGGCGGTTGTCTTGTTTGCGCCGCCTCCGCTACCGCCGAGAATCGACATCATAGTAACCTTCTGCCAGAGCATTCCGGTTGAAGACGGTGTGATTCCGCTTCCCGCCTGGAACTGCCTTCTCCAGAGCTCGCCCTGATACGCGCAGATATCGCCGATCTGGTAAGTCGTTGCAGCGCTGTATTCCGCCGCGATCGCGGTCTGCGGGACCAGATAGGTTGACATTCCGATGTTCGGCGGTCCGATGGCGTAGACCCCCTGAGAGTTCGTTGTCAGACGGTCGGAAGCCCCGCTACCGCCTCCGCCCGAAGCGGAGGCGACGGCTTCATCGACATACTGTTTGTTTGCCAGATGCGAGTTCTCCGTTGGCGGAGTGGCGCAGCTGATGACCGAAAACGCTTCAATCGGCATGGCTCAGACTCCTTCCTACGCGGCTTCGACCACGCCGAGAATGACCGCCGTAAACGTGGTCGAGGCGCTTGGCGCGGACGCGAACTTGAACACCACGGTCGTTGCGGTCTTTTCCGTAGCGACCCAGACCTGTTTCCCGTCGGCATCGTAAACCTGTACCAGAACGTCTGAGATACCGAGTCCGTGTGTGCAGGTAAAATTCGTCGCCGAACCGTCCCCGGTGATGGTGAAGATTTTCCCTTTCGCCGCGGCGGCCGTCGCGCTGGCGGCTGCGGCGTCCGCGATCTGCTTGGCGGCTTTCGGCGTAACCGCTTTGGTGTCGTTCGTAACGTCCGTGGTTCCCGAGGAAGCGGCTTTCGCGAGGATCACGCCCCCTTTCGCACTGGCCGAAGCGTCCGGAAGTCTCGCGGCGGCAAGGGTTCCGCTTGTAATTTCGCTCGCGGCGTGATTGTGCGTTTTCGGCGCGTAGTTGTCGTTGACGAACGTATAGACCGCCAGCGCGCTCGGAACCGTGGCGTCGGTGGAAGTTGACGCAACGGTTGTTACCAGGGCGCTTGTAGCGATTGCCGAAACGTCGCTTGCCGAGAGCGATACCGTTCCGACCTGTCCGTTCACCGAAGCGACGGCCCCTGCATATTCGAACCAGTTCGCGGCGGTGGCGTAGGCGTTGTCACCGTCAACGCCGAGCATCCAGTAGGTTCCCTTATCGGTCCGCTTAACGAAGTCTCCGACGGTCGCGTTTGTCTTTCCGGTCATTCCCGCCTGATCGGAGACTTCGCCGAGATATTCCCCCCCGATCACCCTGGCTGGCATGACGGACATTGAGAGTTTTCCCGCCGAGTCGAGCGCGGGAGCTTTCCCTTCGCTGGTTCCGATCAGATCGGCTTTAAGCGTGGAAAACGCCACACTCACCCCGGCTGTGGTCGAAGTGAGGTAGCCGTTCTGCGCGGGCTTGACCTGAAGGTCGCCGTCATCGATTTCAAGGCCGTTGCCCGCGCTGATGCCGAGCGCGCCGCTTGTAAGGTCAAGACCGGAATTGCTTGCCAGTTTGACGATACCGGAGGTTTCGGTTCCGTTCCCCTTAGGCAGGCGTTCCGCACTGACCGTTCCGCTGGTGATGTCAGCCCCGGAATGAGTGTGCGAGGCTCCGGCGTAATCGCTTGCGGCGTCGGAAATCGCTTTCGTCACATACTGCGAAACCAGTTTGGAAGACGGGGCTTTCACGTCGCTTGTGGCGTCCAGCGCCGACGCTCCTGTTGACCCTGACTTGTTCAAGAGGGTGCTCTGGACGTAGGTATAGACCGCGCCGCTTGTCACGGGATTGGCGTTGTTGTTTGCCACGCTCGTCGCAAGCGACTTGTCGGTGAACGCCGAGTAGTGCGAGTTCAGATAGGCGTAAACCGCGCCTCCCGTAACGAGTTTCGT
>ONWH01000191.1 GCA_900321495.1 uncultured Planctomycetota bacterium | reverse complement strand
CGATGTACGACAATATCTCCTGCACAAACAGTATCGTCGGTCTGAAAGGCGAATTCTTTGTTGAAGCGCCCGAATTCGATGCCGACGGCAACATTGTCAACGCCTCCACGGTCGACCTGACGATCCGGTCCGATTCGGCGGCGGCGCGCTACCAGATCGGCGCCAATCCGACCGCCTATACCGGCGAGGAATACACCGATGCCGATCTGATCGTCACGACGCTCGACGACGTGGTTGACGGATCCGACGGTGTGGTCTCGCTCCGCGAAGCGCTCATCTACGCCGAACTCGGCACTTTCGCCGACACGCCGTCGATTACCTTCGCTGCGGAACTGGCGGGCGGGACGATCCGTCTTGAGCACGGCGTTCTGGCGATCAACAAGTCGGTGTCGATTGTCGGCAACGACATCACCATCGATGCGCAGGAGAATAGCCGTGTCTTCCTGGCCCGGTCTTATAACTACCAGACGGATCTCAACGGACTCCAGCCGACCTACAACTCGGTTGGCGAGTGTCCGGACCATATTTACGACGATGACCGGTTCATGATCGATCTCTCGCTGAACGGCCTGACCGTGACCGGCGGGATGACCGGAACCACTTACTACTACAACGGCGGCGGCGGAATCTGGGCCGACCAGAACGTGAACCTGGCGATGAACAACTGCAAGGTGACCGGAAACACCTTTGTCAACCAGACCGGCCAGTCCTACGAACAGGGGGGCGGCGGCCTGGCGGTGACGCATTACAGCACGTTGCAGATGGACAACTGCGAAGTGACTGACAACCAGGTTTACGCGCTGGCGTATGACGGCGGAACCAAACTCCGCGGCGGCGGGATCTTTACCGCCACCAACTCGGTGGCGGAAATCACCCGGACCGTGATCTCCGGGAACGCCCTGACGACCCCGAACGCCGAATCGAGTCCCACTACTTACGGTTCCTACAGTAACTATGGCGGCGGAGTTTACAGCAACGGCGACCTGACGATCTACCGCTATTGCACAGTCAGCAACAACATCGTCCGCGGCGCGGTAGCCGAAAACCAGGGCGCCGGCGTCTATAACTGCGCGAAGAACAACCCGCGTGCTGCGGCAGACCGCCTCTGGGCGTTCCGTATCGACAATTCCCAGATCACCGGCAACCAGGCCGGAGATTCGGTTGTGATCAATAACGGAGCTTCCCGCGGCGCCGGCGTCTATAACACCGGTTACGGCATTTTCATCGGCGACCTGATTGCCGAAAACGTGATCGACGGCGGAAGCGTGACGGACGTCAATGTTTACGGCTCCGGAGCCTACGGCGCGGGTATCTACAACTCCTATCTGGCGGCGGTTTACTACTGTACGATTACGAACAACGTCAGTCAAATGGTCTACTACACGGATGACGAGGGAAGTCTGACTCCCGCCGTCCTCAAAGCGTACGGTGCCGGTTTCTATAACTCCGGGGCCGAGGCATCGCCGACTTTTATCGGCTGCATTCTGGTCGACAATATCGGCCGCTGCAGTACGAATACCTCGATCACCT
This sequence comes from uncultured Planctomycetota bacterium, assembly GCA_900321495.1. Classification (GTDB taxonomy): domain Bacteria; phylum Planctomycetota; class Planctomycetia; order Pirellulales; family Thermoguttaceae; genus RUG695. Next base: position 23,794 of record ONWH01000191.1, on the reverse strand, counting down.
CGAAGGCCGATCTCTGCCATAACGCGGAAACCAGTTTTGCGGTCAATCTTTCCCTCTACGATATGGGCGGCGTTTCCGGCTCGGGAATTACCTACAACAATTCTTCCCGCCGCGCCCTTTCCAAGCCTCTCTTCGAGGAGGGGACCTACCTCCTCTGTTCTGATTCACAGGCGGTCGACAAGATTTCGACGGATGCCGAGGGTTACGTCAAATTCTACAACTGGGATCTCCGCAACGATCCCTATGTCCGCATCTACAATGAACTCCAGGACTACGGCTGTTACGAGTATCAGCCGGAACCGGCGCCGACCCCGACGTTTGAGTGCGAGATCGTCGATTACGCGGGCGCTTACGACGCCGCCGCGCATACGGTCACGGTCAACGGAACCCTGGACGGCGATGTGGTCTCTTACAGCGCCGACGGCGTGAACTACTCGACCGACGTGGTTTCCTATTCGGCGACCGGCAACCGTACCGTCTTTGTGAAAGTGACCCGTGAAGGCTATCAGGACTGGCTCGGTTCCGGAACCGTTTCGATTTCGCAGGCGCAGCTTTCGGTCAGCGGAACTTCCGTTGCCGACAAGGTGTACGACGGAACGACCGCAGCGGATGTGACCCTCGGCGCCGTCTCCGGCATTTTTGCCGGCGATGATGTGACCGTGACCGCGTCCGCCGAATTCCCGTCCGCGGAAGCCGGCGACTATGAACTGACGGTCCGCTACACGCTTTCCGGCGCCCAGGCCTCGAACTACATCGCTCCGGCGAGCGAAACGGTGTCGGCCTCGATCACCGGCGAATCGGCCAAGAAGCTCACCGTGGCGGTCGTTCTGAGCGATTCCGCCGCGGCCGCGACCGAAGTTTCGGTTCTCGACGAGTCGATCACTTCGGCCAAGGTCGGCGACACGATCTACGCGCAGGTCTGGATTCTGAACGCCGACGGCAGCGAGGCGGGATGTACCGGCGGCTACATTGACCTCGATTATACCGCCGCCACTCTCGGTACCGGCTCCTACACGGTCAGCAGCATCTACAGCGCCCAGGCGACCTATGCCGACGATTCGGTTGACGGCGTTGTCGCCTGTTTCGGCGGCTGCTCGCAGCCGGGCGTCAACGATCTGGCGGTCAGCAAATGGGCGCTCCTGGGGACTTACACCTTCACCGCCGAGGCTGAAGGGAACGCCGAAGTGACCTCGGCGCTTCCGACCCGTAACGGAGCCCATATCCAGGGGATGAATCTCTCCCGCGCCGGGGAAGGGGTCATCGCCGACGGCGATCTGGATTTCACCTCCGTTGCGATCACGATCAAGGCGGGAGGGACCGAACAGCTCGCCGCTCCGGCGATCACGACGGGCAACCGCGGTGTTTACGTTTCTTACGGTGCGAACCGCCATTACATTCAGTGGGGCGCGGTGGCGAACGCCTCGGGTTACGAGGTCGAGTACACGGCCGACGGGGCGGCCTGGACGGCCGTTGCGGCGGACGGGACCGGCGCGGTGATCCGCGGCCTTTCCTACGGCGCCGACGTGACCTACCGCGTGCGGGCGCTGGGTGACGGAGTCTCTTATACGGATTCGGACTGGAGCCGTACGAAGACGTTCAACGTCTGCCCGATGGATATCAACAACGACGGCGACGTCGGCGGTCTTGACCGTAACATTCTTGCGGTCTCGTGGGGCGCCGAAGAGGGGGACGAGGAATACCAGTTCTATGCGGACATCAACGCGGACGGCGACGTCGGCGGTCTTGACCGGAACTTCCTCGGTTCGAACTGGGGCGCCGAGGCGGGCGACGAAGACCTGACCTATCCGCGTCCGGTCCGCGCCGACGCCGTTTTCGCGGCGTACGAGGCGGGCGACTTGGACGTTGACTTCGGCGTCTTCTGATTTTTCGCGTTTCATCCCGAAATGAAACGGGTATTCCGGCGCTTCTTTCCCATGCCGGCGGGAAGCGCCGGATATTTTTTCACTTCTCCGCATTTCGGACCGCGGCCGGGAAGGAACCGGTCCGATTCTGAAAACCGTGGCTTTTTTCCGCCTCTGATCGGTTAAAACGGGCGTTTTACCCCGATTCCCCCCGCGGAATGATGGCAACTTTGAGAAAAAGGGGGATTTTCGGAGTTTTTTTTGCACCGCCCCCTTCATTTTTCGGGGAATTCAGGTTATAATAGGGTCGTGTCGGTTATCACCGTTTTGTTTGTTTCACTTTGATCAGAAAGAAAGTCAAAGAAAGCTATGAAAAAAGAGATTTATGCTGATGGCATTGGTCAGATCCACTTCGCTGGGAACATGGTTCGTTTCGATTTCATGACCCTCCAGCCGGGCGCTGAAGGCACTGCTCCGACCCCCGAATACAACGAACGGATCATCATGCCGCCGATGGGTTTCCTCGCCGCTTTCAACAGCATGCAGCAGCTGATCGACAAGCTCGTTGAAGCCGGTGTTCTCACCAAGAACCCGAACGCCAAGTGAGCATCTGACCAGAGCTTCCGCAAGGAACACGAAAAAAGAGCCGAAGGTTTTCCGGAGGCTCTTTTTTTATTCCGCCGCGGCCGGCAGGAGCCGAATTCGAAGATGCCGGTATCCGGGGGGGCTCCGGCGCTGAGAGTTCCGGCGGAACGGGCGGTATTTTGATGCCGGACTTTTCGCGGACCCTGTTGCGCCGCCGCCGACCCTTTGATAGAATGGTCATAATGTCCGATTTGGACAGAGCCAGCTTTTGAAGGAGAGGATTATGATTGGGAAATTTCGGATTTGCGGCGCGGTTCTTCTGCTTTTTGCTCTTGCGGCGCCTCTGCGCGCCGATGTGTTTCAGGGGACGGTCACCGGCGTCATCGACGGCGATACGATTACCGTTTACGATTCCCTGACCCTGACGGCGTATACCGTCTGTTTCGCCGACGCTGAAGCTCCGGAACTGGGGCAGATCGACGGCGCGGAAGCCCGGAACTATCTGTCGAACATCGCGTTCGGCCGGCATGTCATTGTGACGTATTATGAGACCGACGCGTTCGGCCGAATCGTCGGGCGTGTCTATACCGACGACGGACGGGAACTCGGCCTGCGCATGATCCGGGCCGGTTACGCGTGGCACAACGACACGTTCTATAACGACGCGGCGTATGCCCAGGCGCAGATCGCCGCACGCGCCGCGAGGATCGGTCTGTGGATCGCTCTCAGTCCGGTTGCCCCCTGGGATTACCGCGCGCTCAAACCGGGACCGCCTCCCCCGCCGCGCCGGCCCGCTCCGCCGAGCCGCCGGCCGCCGGAACCTCCGGTTCCTCCCGCGCCGAAGGCTCCGGCGCATCGGCCGCATGCCGCGCCTCCCAAACCGGCGCCGCACGCTCCGGCCCCCGCGCCGAAGCCGAGCGCCAAACCGGCTCCGAAACCGGGGCCTTCGCATCACGCCGCGCCCCCGGCGCCGGTTCCGCGGCCCGGGACCTATAACGGCGCCCGGCCGGCCCCCGCACCGAAACCGGCTCCCGGCCACGCGTCGAATCCGGCGAAAAAACCGGGAACCCGTCCCGCTCCGAAACCGGATCCGAGGCACCACAGACGCCCCTAACGCGCATTTTCGGACGCGCCGCCGGTCCGGTTTCTTCACGCAGCGCGTTTTTTTGTATATCAAAAGAAACCGCGGTTTCCTGCGGGGGGGTGGACTCCCCCCCGTGAATTTTTGTTTCGCATCATTCTTTTGACCGATAAAGGAGTCACGATGACTGACGTTAACGCGGCGCCCGCGGCCGATACCCTTCCTTGGTATCGCCAGCTGAGCGGTAAGCACTGGTTTATTCTGATTGTCTGCACGTTGGGCTGGGCGCTCGACACCCTGAACCAGCAGCTCTTCGCCCTGGCGAAAAGTCCGGCGGTGGCGGGGCTGACCGGAATGGGGGAGTGGACGAGCACCGTCTCGTCCTACGCGGCCTGGGCGACGGCGCTCATGCTGATCGGCTGGGCGACCGGCGGGATCATTTTCGGTGTCTGCGGCGACAAGTACGGCCGGGTCCGGACGATGTTCTGGATGATCCTTCTCTATTCGGTTGCTTCGGGTGTGACCTGTTTTGTGAAAGATGTCAATCAGTTCCTGGCCCTGCGGTTCATTTCGGGACTCGGATTCGGCGGCGCATTCGCCGTCTGCGCGACGGTGGTTGCCGAAAGCATGCCGTCGGCCGCCCGGCCTTATGCGCTGGCGTTTCTGCAGGCGATGAGTTCGCTCGGAAACATCACCGCCGCGCTGATCGCGTTCGTCCTCGGCCAGGTCGTTCCCCACGGCGGCGCCTGGGGAGTCTGGAACTGGACCTTCTTTTTCGGTTTCTTCCCGGTGATTCTCCTCTTTTTCATCCGTACGATGGACGAGCCGGAAGCGTGGAAGAAGGCTCACGAAGAGGAGAAACAGGCCGGCCGGAAGGCGAGTCCCCTCGTCGAACTCTTCGGCAACGCCCTCACCCGAAACCGCGTCATTCTTGGGATGATCTTCGCCTCGATCGGAATCATCGGATTCTGGGGGATCATGCTTTTCGCGATTGACCTGAACCGCTCGGTGTTCCGGAGCAACTGCGAAAATGAGAATATCGCCGATTTCGCCGCCAACGAACGGATCTTTTTCGCGAAGATGGTCTCGGACAAGGAGTTTGCCAAGGCTGTCAAAGAGAAGGAGATCAAGGAAGGGTTCTTCATGAACCGTGTCAACGAGCCGGAACTCGCTCTTTCGGGCGGAAAGATCTTCGGCGAGCTCAAAAAGATTGCCGACGGAGAGAATGATCTTGCCGCCGAAGAGATCAAAGATGTCCTGGCGCCTGTGACCGACAGTAATAATTCCCCCATCGGCGACGAAGAAGCCGCGAAGATTGCCGACTGGATCAATGCGGTGAAGACGGATGCCGGGTCGCTCGACGCCAATATGGTGATTGAGAGTATCCAGGCGAATAAGAGCAAAATCGACAAGACGGTCAGCAACTGGGGCGCGATCACCTCGGCACTGATCAACCTCGGCGCCTTCTTCGGAATGTATGCCTTTGCGCTGATCACACGCCGTCTCGGCCGCCGCCCGACCTTTGTATTCTTCCTCCTGGCGGCGATGTTCGCCTCGCTGGCGGTTTTCGGTTTCGCGCGGACCCGCCTTTCGGTTCTGATCCTGAATCCGCTGATGGGCTTTTCGGTCGCCTCGCTCCTGAGCGGGTACACGATCTACTTCCCGGAACTCTTCCCGACCCGTGTCCGGAGCACCTCGGTTTCGCTCTGCTACAACGCCGGACGGTACATTTCGGCGATCGGGCCGTTCTTTATCGGGTTCCTCACTTCGAGCGTCTATGCCCACAAAGCCGAACCGATGGCGTGGGCGGGTGCGACCCTTTGCCCGATCTTCCTTCTGGGGATCATTCTGATTTTCTTCCTTCCCGAGACGAAAGATCAGCCCCTGCCCGAATAGAATAACGAAAATCCACGGATGAAAGGCCTATCGATGAAACGGCTAACCCTTTTTTCGCTTCTGTGCGCCGTCCTTTTCGCGGCGGCGGTTCCGCTCGGCGCTCAGGAGCCGGGCTATGCGCCTCCGGCGCTTGTCCGGGAGAACGGCTGGACGATGGTCGTGATCCCCGACCCGCAGGCCTATTCGCGCTATGCGCGGAACCAGGGAATCTTCGAGCTGGTAACCGCCTGGATCGCCGAGAACCGCGAAAAACTCAACATTCAGCAGGTGGTCTGTGTCGGCGATCTGGTTGAGTCGAACGGGTTGCAGGAGGCGGACGGCAAATTCGCCAACCAGACAGGGATTCAGATGTGGAAATCGACCTCGCGCGCCTTCGAACGGCTCGACGGGATCTATCCCTATATTCTCTGCACAGGGAACCATGACTACGGTCCGGATATCTATCCGGAAGGGGTTCATTACGGCGTCCGCTCTTCCGAGACGCGCGACTCGCATTTCGGCGAATTTTTCCCGATCGGCCGGAATCCGGCCCTGGAAGGGGTACTGGTCGAAACGGCGCCGAACGCGTTCGGCGTGCAGACACTTGAAAACGCCGCCTACGAATGGACGACCCCCGGCGGGAAGAAGATTCTGGCGGTCGCGCTCGAATTCTATCCGCGCGACGCGGCGGTCGAGTGGGCGAAGGAAATTTTCGCCCGGCCCGAATACCGCGATCATTTCGGCATCGTCGTCACCCATTCCTTCATCCTCGGCTACAGCAGAGGGTCCGTGCACATCGAAAAAGAGAGTTACGGCTTCTGTAAAGAGGGGAACTCGGGCCGGCAGCTTTGGGAAAAACTCGTCAAGCCCGCCGCAAATATCCGCATGGTCATTTGCGGGCATATCGCCGCGGCCGACGACATGGACGGAAGCACCGGTTTTCGCGTTGACCCGAACGATTCGGGCAAGCCGGTCTACCAGCTCCTGTTCGACACCCAGGCGATGGGGGGCGGCTGGGAAGGGAACGGCGGGGACGGCTGGATACAGCTTCTCGAATTCAATCCGGAGATGACCCGCGTTTCCGTCCGCACTTTTTCTCCGCTGATGGCAATTTCGCCCGCCTCGCACGATAAGGAGTGGTATCGCGACGAAAAACGCGAATTTGAATTCGACATTGAGGAGTGAAACCGTCCGGCGCTCGCCTTTCGCCCGGCGGCGGAATTTTTCCGCCGCCGGGTTTTTTTATTCCGTGAAATCGTTTTCCGCGTGAAACTTTTCCTCTTGATCCGCCGGAATGAAAAGAGTATTCTCCCGCCGTGAAGCCGAACTGTTCGGCGAAATGATCACAGAAGAAAAGGCGAAACAATGCGAAAACAGAGCGTAACCGGTGCAGCGCTGATCCTGGCCGCCCTGATGGGGCTGGGAATGACGGGATGCCAGTCCGATTCATGGAAGGTCCGCAATCCGTTCGAACGGGAGCCGAAACCAGAAATCAAATCCCCCGCCGAAATGGACGAGATTCAGCTTAAGGCGCCGCCCGAACGCTACACAAAGGACGACTACCTGCGCGGCGTTGAAAAGGACGCGAAGTCCGAGTCGTCCCTCGCTCAGCGGGGCGACTATTCCGGCGGCGAGAAGAGCGGGGCTTCCGATTCCGCCGAGCCGCGTCCTTCCGAAAAGACCGCCATGCGCGATTCCTCTTCCGCGCCGGCCGAAGGGGCGCCCGGTTTCGATGAGTATCCGAGCGACGCGGTTCCGTTCGCACCGGGGAGCATCGGCGAGGTCGATCACCGCTGATCCCGCTTTTGAAAAGGCCTGTGCGAAAAGCGCGCCTCTGCGGCGCGCTTTTTTGCGCTCAAGGGGATGGAGCCTGTACTGCCGCCGCGGAGTCGGCCTATTCGAGCGAACCGATGAACTTGTAGAAGTTTTTCAGAAAGGTCTTCCGGTCGCCGCCGAAAGCCGCCTCGAAGTCGGCCGCGCGGTCATCGGGGGACCAGACGGAAAAGGGCGGCCTTGACGCGGCGGCTTTCAGGTATCGGGCGAGCTTTTCCGGCTCCTTGGTCTGAAGATAATAGTAGAGTCCCCACGAAAGGGAATAGGAACGGATCGGATCCCGATGGAAGTTCTCCTCACGAATGAGCTCTTCGATCGGATCCCCCGATTCGGCCGCCAGAATGCGGCGCAGATCGGCCAGACGCAATGTGTTGACCTTTCCGCGGGAGCCGCGGAAACTCCAGCCGAGCGCCGAACGCGGGTCGGGCACCTCGAAGAACATCGAAAGCCCCTCAACGGCCCAGAGCGGATAGGGGCCGCTTCGGAGGAAGAGCCCGCGGTTAAACGCAATCTGGTGGGTCGCCTCGTGGATGATCGTTGTGACGCTGGCCGCCGCCCCCGGACGGGAAAGAAACTCTTCAATGTCGGCGGAGGCGCGTTTCTTTTTCTTTTGGAGGTCTCCCCGGACCGTCTCGACTTCCGAAAAGTCGTAGAGAACGATCCGGTTCGTGTTCCGGTTGAAGTAGGCGGCAATCCCCTCGGCGCTCGGCATATCGCGCCGTGCGTATTCGGTGAACGTCTGCCGGTTCGGCAGGAGGACCGCCATCAGGGGGAATTCCGGTTCTCCCAGGCCGAACCCGCGCCGGTTCTGGTAGAAAGTGAATGCGGTGTAGAGGGATTCGAAGAGTTTTCCGCACCAGAGCGCATAGGTGGCCGACGTGTTATGCGCAATGACGAAATGCTTCGTCATGTGGATGTGATATGCCTCTCCCAGATCGTCGAGGAGCGACTGCCCCGCCTCCTCCTGCGTCATGGGGCGGAACGGCGTTTCGGTCCGGCGCATTTCGGTGATCTCCTCGGAATGGATCACTTCGATCGCGCCGTCGCGCCGCTGCAGGGCGGTCAGACCAGTGCCGTCTTCTTTCCGGTAGTCAGCGATGAGGCGGCCGGAAACGGTCTTGCCGTTTTCAAGGGAAATCGTTACCGTCGGCTCGGCGGCTTCGCTGATCTCGGCTTGAGACGAGGAGATTTCTCCGGGCTCTTCGGCCGAAGCGGCGCCGGTCAAGGCAAAGAGGAGTAAAAGGATCAGCGGTATGAACATGGAAGGCTCCGGCGGCGGTCGGTGAAACGTCTGGCGTACCAATATACCTTTTTCCCGCTCCGCCGGCAAGCGATTTCCCTGAAGGAGGAGCCTCTCACCCGCCGTAAAACCGGAGGGAATCGGTCTTGCCGCGCGGCCGAAAAATCATTATAGTCCCCGCCGGACGAGAACGAGGAACGAGGGGGGCGCTTGATATTGAGAATTACAATGCAGTATTTCAGCCGTACATTAGGATGGTTTTCCGCACTTCTGCTTTCCGCGGCAGGGTGTACGACACCGTTTTGGGCGACCGACAACGAGCTCTTTTTGCGTCTTCCCGGCACCGAGCGGCGGAGCGACCAGGTCGAAGGGGTTCTCCGTCCGTGGGAGCGGATTGAACGGATCGCTGAAAAGGGAGACGAGGGGGCGAAGGCGCCGCCGGAAGAGAAAAAAATCCTCGCGTTTCAGCTGATCAAAGAGTATAACCGCTCGCAGGATCCTCTGGTGCGCCGCGCGGCAATCCGTTCGCTCGGAAAGATTACCGAAACGGCCCATATCGAACCGGCGCTTGAAACGCTTCTTTCGGCCCTGAGCGAAGAGAACCTGGGGAACCGGATCGCGGCGGCCGAGGCGCTCGGCGCGTACGGATCGCGCGCGAAATCGGAAAACCTCGGCGATGTGCATCAGACGATCCTGGCCGCCTTTGCCGAGGCGTACCGCGGACAGCCGTTCCTTTCCGACGCCGGGAGCGATAAGGAAAACAACGAACGGAAGGATTTCCGTCTGGCGCTTCTGCGCAGCGCCCCGCAGCTGGGAGACTCGTCCCAGCTGGTCGATTTTCTGGCCGAGGCGATGCAGGACGAGCCGCTCGACGACGGGGCGCTCCGCCTGGCCGCGATGGGCGCGATGTCAAAGGCCACCCGCAAGAATTACGGCGCCGATTACTCCCTCTGGAGTGACTACATTGCCTACCGGCAGGGGAAACGGAGCGATCCGCCGAAAGAGATTTCCGGTCTCCGCGCCGCGCTGAATCTGAACGATTCGGCCCTGCTGAAATAGCAGGTCCGGGTTTCCGGCCGTGCCGAAAAAAAGGCCCGCTTTCCCGAATAAGGAAAGCGGGCCTTGTCGGTTTCAAGGTGTGTGCGGACGAATCATTTCGACGCGTAGGTGAGGCCTTCCCGGCGGAAGTCGCCGGCGCGGAACGCGACCTGGGTACTTTCGCCGGCGCGCAGCTCCGTCTCTTTGACGCTGGAATAGACGTTTCCGTTCTTTTCGACCAGAACCTTGATCTCGAACGAGTAGACTTCACCCGGAACGAGGTTCTTGGCGAGGAACGTGCGGCTGGTTCCCGAAAGTTTTGTACGGTAGCCGTTGATGATCACCACGGCGTTTTCGGGAACGGCCATCTGAATGCTTCCGACCGGGTCGAACATCCCGCTGAAATCTTCATCTTCATCGCCGGGAGTCGGAACGCTCGGCTGCGAGGGAACGGTGTTCGGCGCCGGATCCGCGGATTCGGCCGGCTCCTGAGCGCGGGGGATCAGGTTCGAATCCTGATCCGTCGCGGCCGGCTCTTCCGCCGGCTGGGACTCGGTGTCTTCGTTTTCGGTCGAAACGGCCTCTTCATCGGTTTGAGCGGACTGACGGCTCTCGTCGACCACGGCATCTTCGGCGGGCTGGACATACGCACCGCCGTCGCACCCGCAGGCGTTTCCGTCAACGAAAACACCCCCTTCGGCGTAAGAATCGACATAGATGCCGCCACAGCAGTCGTTCACCGCGCCGGCCGCGTACCGCGGGGCATAGGGGTCGATGAACGGTTTGCCGCAGTAGCCGCTACGGTAGGCGGGGCAGTTGAATCCGCCGTACCCGCCGTGACCGCTGTAAGCCGCGCAGCAGTAGCCGCCCCGGCCGCCGCAGACCCCGCATGTGTTGCACCCGAAGAGGAAGCGGGCCAGACAGGCCAGCGGACGGGCCAGGCAGCAGGGGGGATCGTCGTCGCAGAAACTTTCGAAATTATAGATGAACCGGCCGCGGTAGGCGTCTTCGACCGGACTGGCGGTGTAGGAGACCTGGGTGATATGCTGATCGGCCGCGGGCGCCGGCGCCGGTTCGGCTGCGGGGACCGCCGGGGCTTCGACCGGGGTACCGGCCGGAGCGGGCTGAACCGCTTCGCCGTCGGTCAACGAAAGGGGCCGTGCGGCGGAATCGCCGTAACTCGCCTCGGCGCCGAGAGCCCCGGCGCTGTCGGCGTCAGCGCGGTAGGCGACCTGGTCGGTGATGTACCAGTTCTTGTCCCACCGTTTGCCGTAATAGGGGGAATAGTTGTACTGATCGTTGTAGTAGTTGTAGTGGAACGGGGACTTGCTGATGACCGGGCTGACGAACGCCACGTCGGTGTCATATTCATCGAATCCGGCGTAGATGTTCGGAGAACCGTAAAGGTATTCCGGATAGGTGTTCGCAAAGTAGACCGGTGCGGGAATCGCACGGCGGCCGAAGCTGCTGTTCGCCATGCCGGCACCCGGAACGACAAGCCCGGGACCGTGGAGTCCGAAGCCGGGACAATAACCGGTCGCGCCGCCGTCGCAGGCGTCACAGTCGCCTGACCCGCTCACCACAACGCCCTGTCCGGGCCAAAACGCGCTGACCGAGACGGTCAGAACCAATGCCGAGAGGGCAGCGAGGATCGCGCATGTCAGCCAAAGATAACTCTTTTTCATCACATTTCCCTTTTTCTGAAAACCGTTTATGTTAGATATTCTATGTATTTTACCTTTTTTCGTTTTGCTATCAAGCGTCCGGAAAGAATATCCCACCATATACATATATTATATTTTAAGCCATCAAACGAAATGGCGCGGCGGATAATCCGGCAAATTGCGTGTTTCTCCAAAATCGAAGACGGTTTTGCCGGTCATGCCGGGCGGGGAAAATAGAGTGATTTGCCTTTCGCCGAAGCGGGAAGACCGGTAGCGCGATCCGGAGAGGAGAAGTACTTTTCTTTTGGCGAAAATAAAATAGAATACAGTAGGATGACGGTTGGACGCCAGTATTATATTACATATGTAAGTTAAATGGGGGCATCTGAGGAATCAATGGGCACCGGGAGCGAACCTTACTACTTTGATCCGGAACTGAGGCGGAAGGTCGAATCGATTCTTCTGCCCGATGTTCAGCTTCCCGGGCAGTACATCGGGGGGGAGATCGGCCGGATTGTGAAAAAGGCGCGAGATGTCCGGGGACGGTTCTGTTTCGCGTTTCCCGACGCCTACACGATCGGGATGAGCAATTACGCGCTTCAGGTCCTCTACGCGATCGTCAATGCCGAACCCGATCTCTGCTGCGAGCGGGCGTTTGCGCCGTTTCCCGATATGGAGGCGAAACTTCGGGAAAACCGACTCGCGCTCTATTCCCTTGAAACGTTTTCTCCCCTCTGGTCGTTCGATCTGGTCGGGTTCACGCTCCAGCACGAGCTGAGTTCGACCAACATTCTGACGATGCTCGATCTGGGGAAGATTCCGATTCACCGCCGGGATCGCCGCGCCGAAGATCCGCTGGTGATGGCGGGGGGGCCCGCCGCATTCAATCCGGAGCCGCTCTCTCCCTTCATTGACTTTTTCCTGGTCGGAGACGGCGAGGCCGCGCAGGTCGAGATGATCAACTATTGGCTTGAACTCCGCGCCGAGGCGGGGCTTCTCCGTGTTTATGAATCATGCCGCGGGGAAAAGCCGGACGGCTGGTATCGGATTCCGGAAGAGGAATCGAAAAGGATCCGCCGCGAGATGCTCCTGAAAATGGCGCGCCGCTTTTCCTGGGGATATGTGCCGGAATTCTATTCGGTCGAAATCGCGCCGAGCGGGCGCGCGCGCCGGCCCCGGCCGACCGAGCCGGGCGTGCCCGAATACATCTACCCGGCGATCATTAAAAGCCTGAACGACTACCGGCCTCCCTCCTCGCCGGTCGTGCCGCTGGTCGAAAGCGTACAGGACCGCGTTGCCGTTGAGATCATGCGCGGCTGTCCTCAGAAATGCCGCTTTTGCCAGAGCTCGACGATCAAGCGCCCTCTGCGGTTCCGGAACATCGAGCCGATCGTCGATTCGGCGATCGCCGCATGCGAGTGTACCGGCACCGGCGAGGTGACCCTCCTTTCCCTTTCGTCGAGCGAGTACCCGAAATTCGATGAGCTGATGCGCGAATTTTCGGAGCGGGCCAAACCGAAGGGAATTGCTGTTTCGGTGCCGAGTCTGCGGGTGAACCACCAGCTTTCGGATGTTGTCGGAAACCTCTCGACCGAACGTTCGAGCGCCCTGACGATCGCGCCGGAAGCGGCGCTTGACTCGATGCGGAAACGGATCGCCAAGAAGGTGACCGACGAAAACCTGATGAACGGATGCCGAAGCGCGTTCGAGCACGGGTTCTACCGGATCAAAATGTATTTCATGGTCGGTTTTCCCGGCGAGACAGACGAAGATGTCGACGGAATCATCGATCTGTGCGAACGGGTTTCGCGCCTGGGGAAAGAGGTGCGCGGGAAATGGCCGGTCATTGTCGCCAATGTTTCGAACTTCATTCCGAAGCCGCAGACTCCGCTCCAGTGGGCGCCGATGGCGACCGAAGAGGTTTTTCTCCGTACACACGAACGGCTTCGGACCCGTCCGCGGGGCCGGTCCGTCGACCTGAAATATCATTACCTGAAAGCGAGTCTTCTCGAAGGGCTCCTGGCGCGGGGCGACCGGCGCGTGGGGAAACTGGTCGAGATCGCCTGGCGGAAGGGGGCCCGGTTCGAGGCGTGGAAAGATATGTTCGACTGGCGCGTCTGGGACGAGGCGGAAAGGGAGTCGGGAATCGACCGCGTCGCAATCGCCCATACCCCGTACCGGCTCGACGAGGAGCTGCCGTGGGATCACATCACCATCTGGGCGGGGAAGGAAAAGCTGAAAAAAGAGGCGCGGGAAAGCGGGATGATCGAAACCGGTTCCGATTCCTGACCCCGCGTAAGGTATGATATTGTGATGCGGCATGTCCGAAGTTATCCGGTAAAAGAAGGAAAATCGAGTGAGCGAAAAGAAAGAGATTACGTTTCGTGACTTTCAGGCCCTGATTCGAAAGATGTATTACGAGAAGGATGCCGAACGCGGAATTGAGGCGACTTTTATGTGGCTGATCGAGGAGATCGGCGAACTGGCGACTTCGCTGCGGAGCGAGACGAAAGAGCAGCTTCGGGGCGAATTCGCCGATGTGATTGCCTGGCTGACGACGATCGCCAACGTCGCCGAAATTGATCTGACCGAGGCGCTGACCGAAAAATACGGGTCTGGCTGTCCCGGATGCGGGCAGTTTGTCTGTGTCTGTCCGAACGAGGAGAAACCGTGAAATCGCTGTTCCGTCTCCTGCTCGGCCTGACCGTTTTCCTCGGTGCGGTTTCTCCGTCTGCCTTTCCGAATGAAGGGACGAATGTCGCGCTGACCGGATTCTCCGTCGGGTTCCAGGGCTGTTACAAAGACGGCTGTCTGACTCCGGCCGCGGTCCGTTTTACCTCCGGCGGGGGTGACGCGGAGACGGTCCGCGTGGTTTTGGAGTCGTGTGACCCGGACGGCACGCCGACCTGTTGGGAAACGGCCGTTCCCGTATCCGAGGGGGAATGCCGCGCCGATCTTCTCTTTATGCCGGGACGCGAGGGGGCGCCGCTGACAGTACGGCTCTTTGCGGACGATTCGCCTGTTCCGGCGGACGAACGCGTCTTAAAGCCGGAGGAACCCGCTCCCCCGCTTTTGCGGGAGAGGGCGGATCCGACCGGCGAGGCGTTTCTCTTTCCGAAACCGGTTGACGCGCGGCAGCCGATCTGGCTGGTCGTCGGCGGAAAGAGTGATGCGGCGGCCGGACTTTTAAGTTCGCTCCATCTCGCCGCGGACCGGACGCCGATCCCGATTCCGATCGGCTCACTCAGTGAACTGCCCGACCGGACCGGCGGTCTTGACGCGGTCGATCTGGTTGTCCTCAACGCGTCGGACCGCGCGGCGTTCGACGGCGCGGAGACGAGTGCCCGCGTCTTGCGGCAATGGCTCGCCCTGGGGGGGAAGACGGTTCTTTTCGGGAGTGCCGAGTCGATCGACCTGTTGGCCCCGGGCGGGCTCCTGGCCGACTTTGTGCCGGGCGAGATCGACGCGCGGCATCCGGCCCAGCTGCGTGCGGCCCCTTCGCTCGTCCGTTTCGTGCCGAAGGCGAAAAACCTCGTGATGCTCGGTTCGCTCGATTCCCCCTATCTTTCGTTCCCCCTGCTGAAATCGCCGGCGCCCGATGCGCAGATCGATCTGAGCGAAGAGGGAAAAGTTCTCCTGGCGCGCCGTCCGGCCGGGTTCGGCACAAGCCTCTTTTTTGCCCCCGACCCGAGCGTTCCTCCCCTGGCCGAATGGGACGGCCGAAACGGGCTTCTGATGAAAATCTTCGCCCCGGAAATCGAACGGCTCACCTCGCAGCCGCCGCAGACCGGGCTGATCCGCCTGGGGTACCGCGATCTGGCCGGGCAGCTGCGCAGCGCGCTTGACCGCTTCGACGGTATCCGCCCGTTCCCCTTTTCGGCGGTCTTTACGCTGATGATCCTCTTCGTCGCGGTGATCGGTCCGTTCGACTGGTTTCTCACCCACAGTCTCTTCCGCCGGCCGAATCTCACCTGGGTCACATTTCCTCTCTGGCTGGTGCTCTTTTCGCTCCTGGCGGTCCGGCTCGGGGGATATTCCCATCTGCGGCAATACAGAATGAACACTGCCGAGATCACCGATGTTGACGCCGAGTCGGGACTGACGCGCGGCGCGGTCTGGGGAGGGGTCTACTCGCCCTGCGACGCGCGGCTCGATGTGACCGCCGTCCCGCCGGCCGGTCTGGCCGGGCCGGAAACCGAACTGACCTGGTTCGGGCTTTCGGGTGCCGGTCTGGGAGGCATCTCCTCTCCGATCCGCGGGCATGCCGCGTCCGGGGAGGGATATGCGCTCGGCGGGGCCGCGCTGCGCCGTTTTCCCGTTCCGATCCGTTCAACCCGCTCGATTTGCGCCTCCTGGCGGGGTTATGGAGCGCCTCTGGAATCGCGGCTCACCGAAGAGGAGGGCCGTTTGAGCGGCAGACTGACCAATCCGCTTGCCGTGCCGATGAAAGACGCGATCCTCGTCTATGCCGGGCATGCCTGGTTCCTCGGAACCCTGCCGCCGGGAGAATCGGAATTTGATCACGCCGCGCCGAAAACCGATGCGCCGCAGCGCGCGCTGACCGGCTCGAATAATCCGTTTGACATCCGGCGGACCGGTGCCCCGGACATTCCGGTTTGGGAACGGTACAGCGACACCTCAGCCGATCCGGCCGTGATTCTGCGTGCGGCGGCGTTCTACCGCCTGACAGGGGGGCGCGCCGCATTGGGGCTCGGCAATGAGGGGATGATGCGTCTCGATGCCTCGGACGCGCTCGATGCGGGCCGGGCGATCCTCCTGGCCGAAATCGACACGGAGCAGTGCTCCTTTGTCATTGGAACCGGACGCGGGGAGATTGCCCCTTCCGGCCGTCACCGCGCACTGGCGCGCGTCTGGATTCCGGTCGACCGGGACGGGGAGGAGCCCCGGGATCCGTAGTCCCGAGCCGCGCCGCGCAGCTCCTTCCGAAACAATGACACTTTGAAACCATTCCGAGCGGTAACGATATGGAAATGATCAGAACCGAAGATCTGACGAAACAGTACGGCAAACTCTTTGCGCTCAAAGCCCTGAATCTGAGCCTGGAAGAGGGGGACCTGTTCGGGTTCATCGGCCCGAACGGGTCGGGAAAGACGACGACGATGAAGATTCTCGCCACCCTCCTGCAGCCGACGTGGGGCGAAGCGTATATCTGCGGCCTTTCGATCTACACACGGCCGAAAGATATCAGGCGTCAGATCGGGTTCATGCCCGACTTCTTCGGGGTCTACGACGACATGAAGGTGATCGAGTATCTCGAGTTCTTCGCCTCGGCGTACCGTATCCGCGGCACGGCGCGTAAAAAGGTCTGCGACGACGTTCTCGATCTGGTCGACCTGGGGTATAAGCGCGAAGCGCTCGTGACGAGCCTCTCACGCGGGATGACGCAGCGGCTCGGCCTGGCGCGCGTTCTTCTGCACGATCCGGCGGTGCTCCTTTTGGACGAGCCGGCGAGCGGGCTTGATCCCCGCGCGCGGATTGAAATGCGCGAGCTGTTAAAGCGTCTCGGCGGCCGGGGGAAGACGATCATGGTCTCCAGTCATATCCTGCCGGAACTGGCGGATATCTGCAACAAGGTCGGAATCATCGAACGGGGGGACATGCTTGTCAACGCCGAAGTGAGCGAGATTATGAAAAAAGTGCGTGACCGTCCGGTTCTGATCGTGGAGCTCCTCGATCCGGCCGGCAGCCCCCGGGGCCGGTCGGCCGGCGATGCGCTGAGATTTCTCTCGGATCAGCCGGAGGTCGAGTCGGCTGACCGCAGGAAGGATCAGATTGTGGTGACGGTGAAGAAGGGCGTGACGCTCGACGTGTACGCCGAACTCCTTCCGCGCCTTATCGCGGAGGGATTTCGGATCCGCTCGTTCCACGAGGAGGAGATCAACCTCGAAACCGCCTTTATGACGCTGACCAAGGGAATGACCGCCTAGCCGGAGACCGGACACCGGGAAACTTCCCCTTCCGGTTTCGGAACGGGACGTTTTGTCCGCCGATTCCGTTAAAGGGACTCTCTTCGGGGGAACAGGACTCCGATAATCACTTGCTTTTGGTCCGGATCGAGCTTTTCGATCCGCGGGAGCGTGATACGGTAAAGTGTGCCGTTTCCCGCCGGTTCCGGCTCGATTGTGCAGGGGCCCATGTTGGGCGGTACACTGTATGCCAGCCCGATTTCTTCGGCAGGACCCGGACGCCAGACGCGCAGCTGATAGGGAAGCTCTTCGGTCAGCGCGCTTTTTTCCGGATTGATGCCGATGCCGAGCATGGCGGTGTCAGGCATCTTGTTTTCGGGAAGGGCGGGGTTCCAGAATTCAACGTCGACATCGAGAATCCCCTGCGTCACATGCCGGGACGTACTCAGGAGAATGGGACGGGAATCGGTGATCGGGCGGATCGCCAGGATCAGGCACGAGGCGGGGGGAACGGTGACATCGACCGGAACACCGGGGCCGCCGTCGGTTATGAAACGGTCGCCCCAAAAGTCGTAGACCGCGTAGGAATCGGCCTTTTCGAGACCGAGTTTTTCCGCCGGGATCCGGAACGATTCGGCCTGGTTTTCGTTCCAGTTGAAAATGCCGACCGCATAGCGCGCCGGGCGGACTCCGTCGACAGCCGGGTCGGTCAGAACCCAGACACGCGCCAGATCCGAGGTGAACAGGTCGACCGGGCGGGCGGTCTTCCGCTGATGGTTTGGCATGGTTCGGCGCAGGACGTTGATCCGCTCGTCGGAAAGGTCGGGAAGCCAGTCGCTGAACGCGTAGAGCTGACCGCTGATGGCCGCCCACGAGGTGATCGTCTGAGCGTGTGAGAGGGGGATTTCGTCCCGGACGTAGACCGGGTCGGGATCGTTCCACCAGACGCGGCCGTTGTAGAAATAGCGGTTGGTGGCGCGCCACGGACCGCGGCAGATTCCTTCCCACGACGCGCCGTTGTCCGGACCGATCCGCATGGCGTCGACAAAGCCGATCGAGGCGTTCATCACGCGCATGTTCTGCGAGACATTGCATCCCAGGATGAAAACGCCGTCGCCCGCGGCTTTCCGAACCGTTTCGAGTCCGAGACGGTAGACTTCCATGTTCGAAAGGGCCGGATCGAAAAATTTCTGCTTTCCGATATCGTCAGGGAGGTATTCGTCGTTGACGTAGAGCTGTTCGATTCCCGCTCCGGTCCACATTCCGTCGATCTTGAAGTAACGGCAGTTCCAGTCCCTGACGATGCGGTTCACCTCGTCGGTGACGTATTGCCGAGTTTTCGGGTTTGACATGTCCAGGCAGGTTCCCCCCCAGAACGTTTCGTAGGGGGCGCCTTTTTTCTGGTCGATGCTCGGGAAGCGGCGGGTGTTCTTCTCTCCCTCGGACGGGTAGTCGATCGCGCTTCGGACGAAGAGGTCCTGTCTGTCGCTGTACCAGGGATCGTCGTAGTTTCCCGAGAAGGGCATGAACCAGATGCCGGTTGTCAGACCGAGCTCGCCGAGCCGGTCGGCGGTTTCTTTCAGACCGGAATGGTAGGGGCCCTTCGGATCATGCGAGGTGAAATTCTTTCGCGGACCGTTCGTTCCCGCGCCGAGCTGCCAGCCATCGTCGATCTGGAAGAATGTCATCCCGAACGGAACGAGTTTTTCGGCGGCGATCTTCGCAAATTCGGCGGTCGTTTCTTCACTGCCGCAGCCGCCGTTTTTGTCGCTGTACCAGGTACAGTAGCCGCACGGCGCCGGTTTCAGGCGGACGCCGTTCCACCGTGCCAGCGCATCGCCGTAGGCTTCAAGCCCGTCGCGCAGATCATCGAAGACGCCGAGAACCATAACCTCGCCGATTCCGGCCTTTTCGGGAACCTGCCATGCGCCGTAGTCGATCTGTCCGGTGATTGACGCGTCGAGCTCGTCTTCTCCGCAGAAGAAGACACCGCTTCCATGCCGGCTTGTCAGCCATCCGGCGAGGAGGCCGGCGTTCGTTTCGGGATCGACGAGCCCCAGAAACGCGTAGCTCCCGCGCCGGCCGCCGAGCGGCGTCAGGCCGCCGGTGCCGAACGCGCGGAGCCTTTCCGCCGCCGCTTTATAGCGGATCGGAGGGAGTGTGATTTTGTCGAGAGGTTTCGGCCCGCCCCCAATCGGTTCGGCTTCCAGAAGGAAGAAAGGCTCCTCTTTGCCCGGCGAGACGGTCAGGGAGTATGTATCGTTTCGGAGCGTAACACCTCCGTCGTTTTCAACAGCAATGGTTTCCGGAGGGATCGGGATAGACGCGAAAAGGCCGGCCTTGCCGTCCGGATCGGTTTTCATGAGACGGATTTCGGCGGGGCGGACGGCATCGCCGTCGGGGATCGGTTCATCGGGGGAGGAGGGAACCGCCTGCGGTCCGAAATCGGCCGCGTAGTATAGCTCGAGCGAAAGAGATATTTCGGACGCGCTCTCCCGGGCAGTCAGCGGGAAAACGGAAAAGAGAACCGGAAGAAGAAAGAGAGCACGAAATCTCATCGGAACGCTTTCGTAATCGAATAACGGGGACGGGGTTTGCGGAATAAACCGATTTTTCCGCAAGTCAGCCTCATTTTAAGGCTCATCGACACCGAATTCAACAATTTTCCTCTCCTCGGAGCCGGAAAAGGGAAATTTTTTGAGGCTGCAACACGCCTAAATTATCTCTTTTGCCCAGGTTTCTCTTCAATCCGGCGAAAAATCTTCGGGCTGAAAAATTTTTAAAAATTTTTAACTGTTGATATGCCGAGCTCAAACCCGTTTTTCACCCCTGCGGAGGATGGAAAATCGAGATTTTTTCTAATTGACCTCTGGTAATGTTACGATTTATGATGTATACTGCTACTAAATACAGGAATTTGGTGGCCGTTAATCCTATATATAGTTTTATATATAGAAAAATCGGAAAAACGGGCGTGACGGCACCGTCACGTGAGCCAGGTCGGATTCAGGATCCTCAAACGGTGAATTTATCGGGTCTGCATCCCGCCGATTCCTCCGAGAATCTGCGAGTTGAGCGGATGGAAGGGAGTCCAAACGTGGGCGCCGACGGCGCCTTCCGGCAAGAAGCCGCGTTTCCTCCTCGCCGGCGGCTTGCTTGTCTCGAAAGTCCGGTCATCCGGTTCCAGTCAACCTTCACCTTGAAACAGGAGCAATGTCAGATGTCAGTTATTTGCCGCGAAGATTCAGTATTAGCCTCATCAGATAATTCGAAGCAGCTTCCCACCGCAATTGAATGCATTATTAAGCGTGACGGCCGCGAGGTTCCCTTTGACGAGCAGAAAATCGCCGATGCGATGCGCAAGGCGTTCGACGCCAACCGTCAGCATCAGTCGGACGAATACCTTTCCGAACTGGCCCAGCGCGTGAGCAGACGCCTTCTGGACGAAGGACTCACCGAGCCGAGTGTCGAAGAGATTCAGGACCGGGTTGAGGAAGTTCTGAAAGAATCGGGGCATGTGATCACCGCCTTGCAGTACAGCCGTTACCGCAAAGAGCGGAGCAAGGTCCGTGAACAGAACTCCTGGCTGATGAAGACTTACACCGACATCACCTTCAAAGATGCCGATGACAGCGACATCAAGCGCGAAAACGCCAATATCGACGGCAATACCGCGATGGGGATGATGCTCAAGTACGGGTCGGAAGGGGCGAAACACTTCTTCAAGGTCAACGTCATGCGCCCGGAATTCGCCGAAGCGCACGACAGCGGCGATATCCATATCCACGATATGGACTTCTACACCACCACGACGACCTGCTGCCAGATCGACCTGACCCGCCTCTTTGAAGGAGGTTTCAGCACCGGGCACGGGATTCTCCGTGAGCCGCAGGATATCCAGAGCTACGCGGCGCTGGCGTGTATCGCGATCCAGTCGAACCAGAACGACCAGCACGGCGGCCAGTCGATTCCGAATTTCGACTACGCATTGAGCGCCGGCGTCAACAAGACGTACCGCCGCCTCTACCGCCAGAACCTGGCCAAGGCCCTCGAGCTCTATTCGGGGAGCAGCGTCGATATGGCCGAACTGAAAAAGCTCCAGGCTGAAATTTTCGAAGCCGGCTACTCATTTACCCCCGAAAAGGAAGCCGAATACCTCGAGCAGGAAGCGAAACGCCTGGTCGCCGAAGAGGGACTCGACGCCTCGATGGTAGAAAAATCCCAGAAGTTCGCCGTCAAGGAAGCCCTGCGCGAGACCGACCGTGCCACGTTCCAGGCGATGGAGGCGCTCGTTCACAACCTGAACACGATGCACTCCCGCGCCGGGGCACAGACGCCGTTCTCGTCGATCAACTACGGGACGGACACCTCTCCCGAAGGGCGGATGGTCATTAAGAACGTCCTTCTGGCGCAGGAAGCCGGGCTCGGCGACGGCGAAACGCCGATCTTCCCGATCCACATCTTCCGCGTCAAAGAGGGTGTAAACGCTCAGAAAGGGGATCCGAACTACGACCTGTTCCAGCTGGCCTGCCGCGTGAGCGCCAAGCGCCTCTTCCCGAACTTCTCGTTCCAGGACGCCCCCTTCAACATTCCGTATTACAAGCCGGGACATCCCGAAACCGAGATTTCCTACATGGGATGCCGCACCCGCGTGATCGGGAACGTTTACGACCCGCAGCGCGAGATCGCGTTCTCCCGCGGAAACCTTTCGTTCACCTCGATCAACCTGCCGCGGATCGCGATCAAGGCCCACGGCAATGTTGACTGGTTCTTCGATGAACTGAGCCGCAAAATCGACCTTTGTGTGGCGCAGCTTCTCGAGCGCTTTGAATTCCAGTCGCACAAGAAGGTCAAGAATTTCCCCTTCCTGATGGGGCAGGGGTGCTGGCTCGACAGCGACAAGCTCTCGCCGGAAGACGAAGTCGGCGAAGTTCTGAAACACGGGACCTTCTCGATCGGCTTTATCGGTCTGGCCGAAACGCTTAAGGCTCTGATCGGATTCCATCACGGCGAGAGCGAGACCGCGCAGAACCTGGGTCTGGAAATCGTCACGTTCATGCGTCAGAAGGTTGACAGCTACTCCCGGAAGATGGGGCTCAACTTCACCCTCCTTGCGACTCCCGCCGAAGGCCTTTCGGGCCGCTTCGTCCGAATCGACCGGAAACGCTTCGGCCTGATCGAAGGTGTGACCGACCGCGACTACTACACCAACAGTTTCCATATTCCGGTCTACTTCGACATCACCGCCTACGAGAAGATCCGTCTGGAAGCGCCTTATCACGCGCTGACCAACGCCGGGCATATCACCTACGTCGAAGTCGACGGCGATATTTCCTGCAATCCGGAAGCTTTCGAGAACATCGTCCACATGATGCGCAAGGCAGGAATCGGCTACGGCGCGATCAACCATCCGGTCGACCGCGACCCGGTCTGCGGTTATACGGGGATCATCAATGACAAGTGCCCGAAGTGCGGCCGCGAAGAAGGGGATCAGCCGTTCGAACGGATCCGCCGGATCACCGGGTACCTTGTCGGGACCCTTGACCGATTCAACAACGCGAAACGGAAAGAAGTCGCAGACCGTGTCAAGCACAACCACTGATACGATTCTCGTCGCGGGTATCGAGCCGGAATCGATTACCGACGGACCGGGGGTGCGTTTTGTGGTCTTCACCCAGGGGTGCCCCCACCACTGCCGCGGCTGCCACAATCCCGAGACGCACGCCTATACGGGACGCGGCATTCCGATGACCGTTGACGAGCTCTTTGCCAGGATTGAGGCGGATCCGCTCGTTTCCGGCGTGACCTTTTCGGGAGGGGAACCCCTCCTTCACGCCGGTCCGCTGGCGCGTCTTGCGAAGAAGTGCCGCGCGGTCGGGAAGAACGTGATGGTTTACACCGGTTATCTTTACGAGAAGATTCAGGAAGCGGCGGATCCCGACTGGAACGCCCTGCTGGCCGAAACCGATATTCTGATCGACGGCCCCTATGTTGAAGAGGAACGCTCGCTGGCGATCCATTTCCGCGGGTCGCGGAACCAGCGGGTCTTCTTTCTGACCGAGTGCGGCAAGTCGTTCGAGAACCGGTTTTAGATTGTCCCCTCCGCCGCGATGACCAGTCCGGGCCGCATGCGCCGATGGCCGTGCGGCTCTTTTCTTTTCGCGCCTTTCAAAAAATCAGGCCGGACGGCTCTGAAACAGTAAGTTTCCGTGCGGTGTCGGGGCGGATGCGGTTTCCGCCTTTTTCCCGTTCCGGCCGAAAATGCCGGGCTCTCTTGTGAAAGCCGGACACGGCGGCTAAAATGAAACCGTTGGGCCGTTGAGATGCAGATTGTTCCGGTTCCCGAAAATGCCTGTCCGCCGGCCTTTCGCGCTTTTTCCTCTCCGCCGCGGAAGACCGCGATGCGGCCCGGTGTGATACCGTCCGAAAGGAATTTGAGATGATACGAAACAGATCCGCCGCTTTTGTACGCACCGCGATCCGCATGGCCGGGGTACTTCTGGTCTTCGCGGGGAGCCTGTCTGCCGCCGATGCGTTTCGGTCGAAGATCGAAAGCGACTGGCAGCTTCAGGAATCTCATTCCGGCCGCGGCATCGGTTCGAGTGGCGCGCTCCTCAGCCTTTTGGAACGCGGCGACGCCGTTATTGACCGGCTCGATGAAGAGGAACTCGTTTCCGAAGAGGCGCTCG
>ONWH01000179.1 GCA_900321495.1 uncultured Planctomycetota bacterium | reverse complement strand
TGCGGGCGCTGACGGTATTGCTCATCATGGCTCTCCGGACAGGGGAAAATTTTCAGAAACGGGCGTTATCCGAAAGGACGAAAAAAAACTCCCATCGGAGATTTTCGGCGGCGTCTGCCCCATTGCATGCCCCGCCGAACGAACCCCGGGACACCGAGGGGAACCCTCTTGGCGGTCCCCTTCCCCGGGGCGGCGTCATCCGTTTTTGGGGCGCGTGTCAGGCGCCTGAAAACACTAGACCAGACGCCAGTGCGCCTGGCGGATCACGGCGATCCAGGTTCCCTTGATCACTTCGTACCAGACCGTCTGAATCGTGCCGTCGCTGAGCTGAACCGAGGCGGGATAGCCGAAATCATGCCCCATGTCGTCGATGTGCCAAAGCGTGATCGGCTCGGACCACGTCTGGCCGTAGTCTTCGGAAACGCACGCCCGTTCGGAAACCGGATCCCGGCGGTAGCTGTAAGTCATCAGAAGCCGGCCGTCCTGAAGGCTGATCAGATGGGAGGGATACCCCCAGACGCCGGTGGTATGGGGAACGGTCCAGGTGCGTCCTTCATCGAACGACTCGGTCTGAAGCGTGTCGTAGGTGTCCTGTGCGCTGTGGTTGCGTATCTGAACCACCAGCCGGCCGTCGGCGGCCTGCACCCCGTGAAGTTCATGGTAATCCGCGGCGCTGTCGCCCGGACGGATCGGAATATCGCTGAGCCAGCGCCAGTGTTTCCCGTCGTCGGACGATTCAACCACGCGGATGTACGGTTTCGGGGAATGGTCACGGCCGGGGAACAGGATCCGGCCGCTGCGAAGCTGGAACGGGCCGTGCGGACTGCTCACCTGGCAATCGTAGCGGCGGCTCCAGCTCATCCCCTCGTCGGTCGAACGGAGCATCCAGCACCGGTTGAGCTCCTGCTTGCGCTGTTCGGGAGTCGCAATGCTGTCGGCCGCCACCCAGCGTTCGTACCTCTCGCCGGTAATGGCGAACTCGCCCGGTTCCGGCTCGACTCCCTTGGCCAGACGTTCCTGCTGGGCTTTGATCATGTGCGAGCCGCCGTCCATCGAAAAGGTCGTAACCAGAAGGGTTCCCTTTTTCGTGACCAGAATACCAGCGTCCCGGTCGTCGAGCGGACCGTCGAAAACGCACTGCGGCCAGGTCCATGTCTCTCCCTTGTCGTGCGAACGGAAGAGAAAAACGCGGCCGAACGGGTCGACGTGGTCTTCGCGCGCCGAGGCGACGACCAGAAGCTCCTCGTCTTTCGTTTTCGCGATCGTCGGCCAGCCGTAAAAGATGTCTTTCTGAGCGGAAACCTGGCCGTACGAAATGATCTCAAACCCGGGAGCGGGCTTGGCCGCGGCCGGCGCTTCATCCTGACCGAAAACAAAGGGACGCAGTCCGGTCGTCAGGGCGCCGAACGCCAAACCCGTTCCGGCGCGTCTGATAAAATCCCGCCGGTTCTGCCGATGTGCCATGCTAGACTCTCTTTCTTGTCTCGGTTTTTTCTCACCCCCCATTATGTCCATTTTAACCCATATCAAACCGGCCGGCAAGACAGCTGTTGTTTTCGAGTCCGAAATCAGTACAATCCGTGTTGTGGCCTTTCATTCCGGCCCGAGCCGGCGGAAACTCCGCCTGCGGCCGGTTTGAAGGCGGTTTACCGGAAACATTCGCATCAGGAGCTCTCCCCCATGAAACGATACGCGGCATTCATCTTCGCGCTCTTTCTCCTCATCCCCGCCCTTCCGCTCAAAGCCGGCGGATATCTCTTTTCGGGAAACACCGAAAAGGACCCTCTCTCCTACAGGCCGGGGGAAGAGATCGTCTTCAATGTCGTCCTGCTGAAAGACGGCCAGCGCGTCGGCGGGGTCCCGATCGTCTGGACCTGCGAGGGGGACGACGGCCGGCGTCTCGAAGGGAACGCCGTCTCGTCGGAAACCGAACCGCTCATCATTCGCACCGAACTCGACAAGCCGGGCTTTGTCCATCTGCAGGCCTCGGTTCTCGACGAAAACGGCAGCCCGATCCTGCCGCAGTACTATGACGCGAACTGGAACTACGTCCGGGACGAGACCCAGCAGCTGAACGCCGGCGCCGCCGCCGACCCGGAAAAGCTGACCGGATTCCCCGAACCGGACGACTTCGATGCGTTCTGGGAGAGACAGAAGCAGCGGCTGGCCGCCGTCCCGGTAAACCCGCGTCTGACCGAGGTCGAATCGGGAAGCGATGACGTGGTCACCTACGATTTCCGGCTCGACGCGGTCGGCGACATTCCGGTTTCCGGCTATTTCAGCAAACCGAAAGAGGCCGCGCCGAAATCGCTCCCCGGCTATATGTTCCTGCACGGCTACGGAGTCTACTCGGCGTTCAAGCAGCCTGATATTGCGCGCGGGGCGCTGGTAATCAACGCCAATATCCACGGCCTGGAAAACGGTAAAGAGGACGCGTATTACGCGGCGCTGAAAAAGGGCCCCCTCTTCGACTACGGGTTCCTTGCCGAAACGAACCGGGATCCGGAACAGAGCTACTGGAATGGCGTAATCCTCCGGATGCTCCGCGCGCTCGAATTCCTAAAATCGCAGCCCGAATGGGATGGGAAAAATATCCGTCTGGTCGGCGCGAGCCAGGGGGGATTCCAGGCGATCGCCCTGGCCGGACTCGACCCGGCGGTGACGAAAGTCGAAATCGGCGTCCCGTGGATGTGCGACCTGTCCGGCACCGCCGAATCGGGCCGTGTCCCCGGATATTACCGGCCGACCTGGACCCCTGCGCTCGGCTATTACGATACCGCCAACCACGCCAAACGGGTAAAATGCCCCGTCGATATCCGTGCCGGCCTGGGCGATTACATCTCACCCCCGTCGGGAGTGATGGTCATGTACAACAACCTGGCCGGCCCCGCGACTCTGACCTTTACCCAGGGGCAGACCCACATGAACGGAATGCCGAACGCCGCCGTTTCGGTGCGGGAAAAGTAGCGCGGGTGGCAAAAGGTTTTTCCGGTTTCGGCGCGGGTAGGTTGACCTTTCGGTTCCGATCCGCTATATTTTCAGATACGGGGACCGCCCGTTCCCGAATCGTAAAATCAATCGGTCATTTAACAGTAAACATACCAACCCAACGTAAGCATGACCCGGCCCCGCGCCGGGTCGAAGGAGATTTGTTATGAAACGTCGTGAATTCTTCGGCACGGCCGCGCTGATGGGCGCCGCCATGGCCGCCGGTAAATTCGCCCAGGCCCAGACCACCGAACAGATGGATCAGCGCGCCGCGGCCCGCCTCCGCCTCTGCAGCCAGCTTGGAGGCATTCCGGGCAATTCGAACCCTGAAAAGCTCGAGAAATTGAAGAAGTGGGGCGGTGAGGCGTTTGAAGTCGGCGGTGAAGTAGCCGACGATGCCGTATGCAAGGAATACAACAAACTGAAGGCAGATTTCGGCCTTGAAATCTCCGCAATCTGCTGGGGTTCCTGCGGCGGGCAGCTCGTCAGCACCGACCCGGCGGTTCAGGCCGAAGGGATGGAATCCTTCAAGCGCGTTCTGGAAGGGGCCGGCAAGGTCGGCGCGCGCGGCGTCATTCACGTTCCGACGTTCAACGGGCAGTCCGAACTTTCGAACCAGGAGCTCCTGGAACGCTGCCGCGACTACCTTCCGAAACTCGGGGAATTCGCTGTCGCGCACAACACGACGATCATTCTCGAGCCCCTCTGCCGGTACGAAACGTATTTCATCAAGCAGGTCGCCTACGCCGCGTCGATCGCCCGCGACTGCGGAGGCCGGGAAGCCGGTGTCACCGTGATGGGGGACTTCTATCACATGGACTCCGAAGAGACAAGCGATATGGGCGCGTTCATCAGCGCCGGCGATTACCTGAACCACGTTCATCTGGCCGGCGGCCGTGCCGAACCGACCCGTACCCTCCCGGGCCAGAACGGGATGTCGTTCGTCGACGGGTTCCGCGGCCTGAAATATATCGGCTACACCGGCTTCTGCAGCTTCGAATGCGGCTGCGTCGGCGACCGTGAAGTCGAGATGCCGAAGGCGATGCAGTTCCTCCGTGACCAGTGGGACCAGGCGTGATCGGCATTCCCGCCCCCATTTGAAAATTCCGGATCGATGTTAAGATAAATCGATCCGGAATTTTTTCGCCCGCGCCGGGCGCCTTCCGGTCCTTTCGATAAGGCTTAAAGAATGGACGAACTCGAAGAAATCATCGCGCAGGCGAACGCGGGCAATGCCGAAGCCCAGGTTATCCTGGGGGACTACTACGCCTCGAGCGATGAGGAAAAGGAAATCACCGAAGCGTGCGACTGGTACCGCCGCGCCGCCGATAACGGGTCGCTGGAAGGACTCTACAAACTCGGAAAATGCTACTATGTCGGGGTCGGCGTAAAAAAGGATATCCCCTGGGCGCTCACCTGCTGGCGGCTGGCGGGGGAACTGGGAAATTCGAACGCGCTCTACATGATCGGCAGCTCCTACGTCCGGGGAATGTACAAGGATTACAATTCGGCGCTCTACTGGTGGCGGCGTGCCGCGGGCCTGCAGAATCAGTTCGGGCAGTGTATGCTCGGTCTCTGCTATAAGAACGGTTACGGAGTACCGGCCGACCCCGACGCGGCGGAAAAATGGTTCCGCCTTTCCGCTCTCCAGGGGAACGAAACCGCCCGAAACGAGCTTGTCGGAAATCCCGCCGAATGATTTGGCGGACGACAGATTTGAAAGATGTCTCCCGGCACTCCTTTTCCTATGATATTGTTTTTTCAAAACGGGGGGCTACAATGGTGGCAAAACGGCACAGCGAACCCGAATCAACTGCTGAAAACGAATCGCCGGCGATACGAGGCAACGACATGACGATCAAAAAACCAATGACAATCTTTCTGGTTCTTCTGGCACTCTCTCTCGTGACAGGCTTCTGCGCGGCCGACTCTGCACAGAACGCCGCCGAAACGGCATCCGCATCACAGGGTGTGTACCTGAGCGATGCGCAGCTCTACGACAAACTGCTTGGAGGCTGGATCGGCCAGATGGCGGGAGTGACCTGGGGAGCGCCGACGGAATTCCGGTGGCGCGGGACGATCATCCCGGCGGAAGAGTTCCCCGCCTGGCAGCCGGAAATGATTAACGGAGGTCTGCGGCAGGACGACCTGTATGTCGAGATTCCCTTCCTCGACGCCATGAAGGAAAACGGCGCGATGTGCCCGCCGGAGAAGATGGCCGAAAAGTTCAGGGATTCCACGTTCGGACTCTGGCACGCCAATTACCAGGGGCGCGAAAATCTCCGGAACGGGATCCCCTATCCGGACAGCGGCCATTACAGGTACAACCGGCACGCCGACGACATTGACTGGCAGATCGAATGCGACTTCCTCGGACAGATGTATCCCGGGCTTGTCAATGAGGCGGCCCTGCGCGCCTTTGAGGTCGGCCATATCATGAACTACGGCGACGGCGTTTACGGGGGCGTTTTCATCACCGCAATGCACGCGGCGGCCTACACCGCCGGGTCGATCGAAGAGATTGCCCGAACGGGGATCGATGCCGTTCCCGAAGGGACAAAGTTCCGCACTCTCGTCGAAGAGGTTTTTGCGGACTGGAAAGAGGGAAAAAAGTGGGAAGAAGTCTGGCAGATTCTGCAGGATAAATGGGGTGAAGATGACAAATGCCCGGGTGAAGACATGGCCGGTCCCGGCAACATCGACGCCAAACTGAACTCCGGCTACGTCCTGATCGGGCTCCTGTGGGGCGGGGGCAATATGGACGAAACGATCATCATCTCCGGCCGGTGCGGGCAGGACAGCGACTGCAATCCGTCCAGCGCCGCATCGATCCTGGGCAATTTCCTGGGCGCCTCGGCGATCGATGAAAAATACACACAGAAGCTGGACCGCGACGGGGAGAAGTTCGCGCACACGGATTATACGTTCAACGGCGCCGTGAAACTGAATTACGATCTCATGACCGAAGTCCTTTCGAAAAACAGCGCCGTGCGGGAAGGCGAAGGATGGCGGCTCCCCGCCCGGAAAGAGGTGCAGCCCGTCCCCTTTGAACAGTGGACGGAAGAATGACCGGAGACACTTCCCGGCCATAAAAAAACGGCTCCGAAAGAGCCGTTTTTTTATGGCTTGCGTTCCGTCCCTCTACGGGTGAACCCAGCCTTCGCGGTACTCGCGCGCCAAAAGAGCGTTCGCCTGGTCATCGTCGGCCACCGACCAGGTTTCGGGATCCCATTCCAGGGTCCGTCCCAGTGTCATAGAGATATTCCCCAGGATGCAGCTGGCGCTTGAAATCGCCCCTTCCTCAATCGGACAGACCGTCTTTTTCCCTTCGGAAATGCCGGTCAGCAGGTTCTTCATCTGACGGCGGATCCCCGGCGCGGCGAAAAGCTCGACCCGCTCCTCCTCCTTATCGATCGGATACTCGTCGAGTTCATAGACAACTTCGCCCGACTCGGCCGGCTCACTTTTCCCCTTCGGAATGAAATCCCACCGGAGAACCGAAACTTTCAGCAGACCGTTTTCTCCGTGGAAACAGGCGCCCCACGGATAATCCGGGTCGGGGAGAACCCCCCAATGCCGATGGTTCCAGATCACGTTCAGACCGTCGTACCCGAAAACGACCGTCTGTGTATCGGGAATCGTCTGCACCCCCCGTGTGTGAACGTACCGCCCGCCCGCCGACAGTACGCGGCGCGGCCAGCCGAGTCCCATCAGCCAGCGGGTCATATCGAACATGTGAACACCCATATCCCCCAGGGTACCGTTCCCGTATTCCATGAACTGCCGCCAGCCGCCGCTGGCCTTGAGCGGATAGAAGGGGCGCATCGGCGCCGGACCGGTCCACATTTCGTAGTCGAAACCTTCCGGCGGATTTTCCGGATCGCCGAGAACGTCTCCCATCCCGTAATAGCTGAAAATATCGACCTGGGCGATCTTTCCCAGCCGTCCGGAATCGAAAAACCTCTTTTTCACATCGATCAGATGCGGGGTGCTCCGCCGCTGAAGCCCGACCTGAGTCGCTGCGCCGCTCTGCCGCGCCGCCTCGGCCATCGCGCGGCATTCCGCCACATCGGCCCCGATCGGTTTCTGAACCCAGACGCTGATCCCCTTTTTCAGAGCGGCGACCGTCGGCAGGGCATGCCAGTGGTCAGGGGTGTCGATCAGAACCAGGTCGAGCGGTTCCCTGTCGAGAAGATCGCGCCAGTCCCCGTAGAGGGCGGGCTTCTTCCCCGAAACCTGCCGCGCGGCGGTCAGCTCCGCAGCCTGTTCGAGGCGCGGACGATGCACATCGCACAGGGCGGCGACCTCGACCGGCGCGACCTGCAAAAGGCGGAACAGGTCGACTTTCCCGTACCAGCCCGCACCGATCAGCGCCACACGGAGCGTTTTGTCGGCCATTTCTTCGGAGTAGAGGGGGAGCGCCGATCCCGCCAGTCCGAACAGACCCGCTTTCAGAAAATCCCGTCGTTTCATTGTTTTCAATCCTGACTCGGTTCTCCGGCTTTGTCTTCAATATCCGATTCGTGACGGCGGCGTGTTGCCCGCTGCTCGTCGGTCGGCTCGCTCACCTCAAACTTAATCACCGGCTCGGCGGGAAACTTCCCGGAATCGCGCAGTTTCCTGCCGACCGCAAAAAACTTATCCAGCGTCTTCGCGTCGAGTTCATGCCCCGGCATCGTCGGCATCCCTTCCCAGACCACTCCGCCGAGCATCGGCTCGATCAGCACGACGTGGGGAATCCCCGTCACGTTCAGCGCGTTGGCGAACCTGCGGCCGGTATCGATCGCCAGGGAGTAACGAACATCGTCAATCCTGTGATCGCCCGGCATCGATCTGACCTTTTCCTCCTCCATCTCGCAGATGGCGACGACGACCAGATCATCCCTGTAATGCTCGGCGAGCCAGTTCAGGTAGTTGAGCGACCGACGGCAGGGGGGGCACCAGGTCGCCCAGACTTCGATCAGAATGTATTTCCCCGCCATTTCCGATTCCGACGGCAGGGGAGTCAGCCACTTTTCGACCTGTACCTTTTCGACGGTATCGGGGAGCGCCGTCCAGAGGAGATTGTCGGCGAAGACGACTTTGTCCCGTTTCAGGGCGGGATGATTCGCCGGCATGTTCACGCTCTCGATAAGCCACGGTTCCTTTTCCAGATCGACGACCCGGATTTCCGGCTCCGTATCGGGCAGATTCGCCGGAAGCGGCTCCCGTTCCGCGGGCGCGCCGTCCGCCGAAGGGAGAATGCACGGCCCGCCGGGCGGACAGACCACGCCGTCGGGAACGGCGGTCTCCTCAGCCGAAAAGGCCGTACCGAAAAGGAACGCCGCGATAAACAAAAACGGCAGAACGGACTTCTTCATCTTCGTATTCCTTGTCAAGAAATCATCTATATAAACCCGCGGCAGTTCGGACTGCCGCAGAGACAGACCGCCGACGACCCAGTCCGCACAGCGCCATTGGCGGCATAGTCGATCGTCAGCTCCTCTCCGATGCCGACCGCGCGTTTGGCGTGCAGCCAGAGTTCGTAGTACTTCTCCCCTTCCCCTCCGTCGATCTCCCATTCGATCAGCTCGCAATTCGGATCGCACGAATGGTTGATGTAGCGGTACGGGGCATCCGGCTCGATCGCACCGTCCCGGTACCCCATGCAGTATTCCGATGTGTATCCCGGCGGTTTCGCCTCGCCGCGGATCCGGCCGACCGCCTGCCCCGCTTTGAGCGCCGCGGCGGCGAAAAGCCCTTTTCCGCACCGGGGCGTCTGCCCCACGGTCACGCGGTCATACCGGACGCGCCGCGAAAAAGCCGGCGGCCGCGGCGTCATGGCCCGGGTTCCTGCATTTCGACGCCGAGATACGAATCGGGCCCGTCCGGGTCGCGGTACGACCAGACGACTTCCTTTTCGGGAGTGATCTCGAACATGCAGACGGCATGCGCGCCGTCCCGGTTCGCGGCGTAATTGCCGAGAACCAGATTGCCGTTCTTCCGAATCTGGATCGAGCAGATATAGGTCAGGTCGAGATTCGCGAGATCCTCCTTCGTACAGCGCCAGATCTCGCGCCCCTCGGAATCGAATTTCACCACGCAGTCGAGGAACGTGCCGTAGACTTCCCCCGTTTCGGGAATCTCGGCCAGCCCGTAGACCTCATGCTCGGGAACCTCCATCTTGCGGAGGATACGCCCCTGCGCATCGTACTCGGCGATCACCCCCTTCGATTTCTGCGCGACCAGATAGGTGCCGCGCACCGTCTTCCGAACCCAGCGCATATTGTTATGGCTTCCCGGCTTGTCGAGATACGCGCAGGGTAC
>ONWH01000122.1 GCA_900321495.1 uncultured Planctomycetota bacterium | reverse complement strand
TTCAAGTCGTTCAAGATATGGAGCAAAGAGCTCCGATACACCAACGACTCGGCCAAGACGGTTGCGGAATTGGGAAAAGAATTCCGGCAGGACGGGTGGCGGAAAGAGCCCGGACACTATTACAGCGCCACGAAACTCGTTCTGATGATGTTCCTCTTCTGGATCTGGACCGCCACAACGACCTGGGTCAATAACGACGCCCAGCGGCTGGTCGACCTCCACCGGGTCGAGTGGAACACCGCACAGGTGGCCCCGTTCCCGGTCGGGTTTATCCTCCTCCTTTTCATCCCGATCTTCTGGGTCGGTTTTCCGGTCCTTATCCTCTTCTGGTTTGTCCCCCTGTGCAGCTACATCGTACACCGGAACTCCGGAGTGCTTGATGCCGACAAGGTGATGACGCCCGACCACCTGGCCTTTCTGATCAAGCGCCTCGTCGGAATGGACGTGAGCAAACCGAAACCGATGGCATACATGACCGGCGCGCCGATCGAGATCATCTCGTGGGGGAAACGCATTCCGGACGAAACAAAACAGGGCCGGACGATCGCCGCGCGAAACCAGCAGCCGGGTTTCAACTACTTTAAGGAAGTTGTCTATCAGGCGATCCGCTACAACGCCATGATGATCCGCGTCACAAGCGGGCCGGCCCAGGCCGGCATCTCGTTCTTCATCGACGGAGTCTGGATCCCGATGAACAACGTGCTCGACCCGTCCCGGAAGCGACCCGTCTCAACACAGGACACCGGTGCGATCATTCGTGCGATGAAGGTGCTGGTCGGCGCCGATACGGACGAGCATACCCGCCGCCAGGGGGGCGAGTTCCTGATGAAATACGACCGGAAAAAGAAGATGGAAGCGCTTCTGGCGACCCAGGGAAAGGCGGGAGCGGAGGAAGCGCTTATACAGTTCCAGCTTCTGAGCCTTCCCTTCAACACGCTCGAAGAGCTGGGAATGACGCCGAAACGCCAGGAGATGTTCCGGAAGATTCTGGCTTCCGAAAAGGGGCTCTGTCTTCTCGGTGCCGCGCCGGGACAGGGTCTGCGTACCTTCACGAACGTGGCCTTCAACTCAACCGACCGGTTCACGCGCGATTTCGTGACGGTTGAAGATGTTCAGCGCGCCTACATGACGATCGAAAACCTGACAAAGGTCACCTACGATTCCGCCAAAAAGGAGACGCCGATGACGGTTCTGCCCGACGTCTTCTTCAAAGAGCCGAAAGTTCTCCTTCTGCGCGACATCGTCAACCTCGACACACTGAAACTCTGCTGCGAAGAGGTAAAGCACGACCGGCTGATCGTCACCACTTTCCGCGGGGTTGACGCGGCCGATACGATCATGCGCGTCATACAGACCGGCGTTCCCCGAAAGCTCCTGGCCGACTCCCTCTATGCCGTCGTCACCCAGCGGCTGATCCGCCGTCTCTGTCCCTACTGCAAAGAAGAGATCCCCGCGCCGCCGGAACTTGTCCGCCGTCTGGGACTCAATCCGCAGACGGTGAAAACCGTCTACCGGCGCCGCGTGCATACGCCCCCCGAACCTGGACAGAAGGACCGTTATGAACCGTGTCCTCACTGTCTGGAAATCGGCTACTGGGGCCGGGCCGGGGTCTACGATGTCATTCTGGTCAACGATGAGATCCGCCAAATCATCACGACGAATCCTTCGGCCGACGCGATTCGGAAAGCCGCCCTGAAATCGGGGAGCCGCGGCTATTTCACCGACGGTGCCGACCTGGTCGGCAGCGGAGTCACCTCGTTCGATGAGTTCCGGCGCTTTATGCAGGGAGGGGGAAAGTGATGAACACTTTTGTGCTGATCCTTTACGCCCTCTGCGGGGTCTTCGTCGGTTCGATCGCCTACGTTCTCTGGAAAAAGGGGTTTTGGCCCGGTCTGTGCGGAGTGTGCGCCTTCTTCCTCTCCCTATTCTTCGCACTCCGCTACGATGTCGCCGCGACAAAGATTTTGGTTCCTCTCAAAGACATGACGATGGCGTCATTCCTGGCGGTACTGGTGGTCGGGAGCATGGTTTTCGGAGTGATCACCTCCCAGGCGCGTCCGCTGAAATACTATTTTTCGAAGAAAGCGGATAAATTTGTCAATATCGCCCCGTTGACCATTATGATCGTTCTCTGCGTTGTACTTGTTGCGGTCGGGAATCACTACTCACCCTCCGGCGCCGATGCCGTTCCAACGATTGGTTCGGCGGAAAAAACCGAAGGTTCAAGCGGTCTGCGTGCGCAATTTGGTGAGTTCAGCGCGAAACTCGGCTCGAAAAGCAACGATGAAGTCATCGGCGTCGCGGCCGACATTCAGAAGTTTTTCTCGTTCCCTCTCCAGATCACCCTAGTGCTGGTCTTTACTCTCTGGGTGATGACAGGCGCATGGGTCGCCGAAGACGCGCCGAAAATCAAAAAGATCTCCAATCCGACCGCATGGAAAATCGTCTTCGCGGTCGTCTACCCGATCGGCATGCTGATAGGAATCCTTTTGCCGATTTTCGCGGTCGACGCGCTGGTTCCCCTTCTTCTTTTTCTGGTACCCGCCTTGATCTACGCCGCAATTCATAACAAGAATGTCCCCGACTCGGACAAAGTTCTGACGCGGGACCATTTCGGCCGCCTCTTCCGGCAGCTCTCCGGCGGGAAGAAAAAGAAGGGGGGCCGACGGGTGATTGAAATGACGGTCATCGACCTATCCGCCTACGGAAAGGCCTTTCCGAAAGAAGTGCTCAAGGCGCGCACAGAAGCCGCGCGTTCCCTTCCGGGCTACACGCCGTTCGGCACGATCGTCAACAATGCTCTTCTGCGCCGCGCGACAAAGGTCCAGTTCGACTACAATGACGTGCAGAGCGAGCTGAAATACTTCATCGACGGCGTTTGGCATCCGGTGACCGACCTGTTCCGGCGACCGCTCACTCCGCAGGCTTCACGGCAGCTGTGTATGTCGATGCGCGCCATCTTGGGGGACAACACTCCCCTTGAAGCCGAAATCCAAAGAGAATCGAAGCAGGAAAACGCTCCTAAAATCCAGATCCCGCCGAAAGTCGTCGGCCAGTTCTTCATCGAATACGACAAGCGGGGCGGAAAAAAGAAGAAGATGGCGGCCAAACTCCTGGTTCAGACGAAAGGATCCGGCGAAGGAGCGCTCATTCAGTTCGAACGGCTCGCGGTTCGGTTCGGTTCCTATGAAAAGATGCGAGTCGGCGCCAAGCGGGCGGAGCAGATCAAGAGCCTCCTCGCCCAGCCGAAGGGACTGATCCTTTTCGCCGCCCCTCCGGGGCAGGGCTTGCGTACTTTTACCGATGTCTCGCTCTGCGAGACCGATCGCTTCACCCGCGACGCGGCGACGGTCGAGGATATCCGGCATCCCTATATGCCGATTGAAAACCTTCCGCTCAACACATACGACTCCTCAAAGGGGGAGACGCCGATGACGGTTCTGCCGGGAGTCTTCTTCCGCGAACCGAAGCTTCTTCTGATCCGCGATATCACCGACAAGGAGACGCTCCGCCTCTGCTGCGACGAGATCCAGAACGAGCGGATGATCATCACCACGGTCCGCGCCAAGACATCGGCCCAGGCACTGATGCTCCTGCTGCGCGTCGGGGTTGACCCGAAGGTACTCGCCGATTCGCTAACCGCAATCATTACCCAGCGCCTGATCCGCACCCTCTGCCCGGAATGCAAGGAAGAGATCCCCGCAACCGAAGAGATGTGCCGCCGGGTCGGAATTCCTCCCGGGCGGGTCAAATCATTCTATCGCCGCCGGGTTCATATTCCCCCGGAAACGGGACGCGACCCTTACGTTCCCTGCAAGCACTGCATGGAGACCGGTTATTTCGGCCTGGCCGGCCTGTATGACGTGATTGTGGTCAACGATCTGATCCGCCAGATCATGACGACCAAGCCGAGCGAAGAGGCCATTCAACGGGCGGCGATGAAGACAGGCGGCGGCACGTTTCTTTCGGACGGCGTTCGGATGCTCGCCGAGGGAATGACGTCGTTTGAGGAACTTTCGCGCGTTTTAAAGCAGTAAACCAAGGGAAGAACCCGAATCTTTCCGAGTGAATCAAATAACCTGAGAGGCTCCCTATGTGGATCGATTTTTCAACATACCCGATGTTCTGGATTTGCTGTCCGATCATCCTGCTCTGCCTGCTCGGCTTTTGCAGAAAGGAATCGCTTTGGACGATTCTGCTGATCCCCTTCTGTCTCTTCTTCGCTACGTTTTTCGCTTTGGGTTACTATCAGCCGATGGCAAATCTGCTCGACCGGATTCTCCCCAAATACGCGTTCTACAACGATCTGGTGGCGTTCACTCTGATCTACGCCGCCGTTTTCGCGGTAAATATCTTCGCCACGCATTTTATCTCGCGGATCCATATTTTCTTCCCTGAAAAAGTCAACCTCTTCGGTAATATTTCGCTGCTGGCGGTTATTTTCCTGGTCTTCTACTTCTGTGTGGTGCCGATCTTCTTCTACCTGATACCGGAAGCGCCGCCGAGGAAGGATTTCCAGAACCTGCAGCCGATGCCGCAGTTCTCCCTCTACGAGCGGATCTCGCGCGATTCCCTGGCGCCGATCGGCGAACACCCGGAAACCGACCGGTTTAACTTCGAGAACTTCTATAAGGCGGAGGTCGGGAAGAACTCGATCGTCTACTCCCAGGTCCTCGCCGTCTCGGGAAGCGACAAGGCCAAGGGGGACGAATGGCAGCAGAAGAATAAAGTTTCGCCGAACGTGTCGGTAAAAAAAGAAGCCAAGAAAAAGTAACGCCGCTTACGAAACCGGAAAACGAGAGAGAACCAAAATGCTGTTTGACGACACCGCCGCGGAAAGCTGTGACATTCAGAAACAGACCTGGTCCGAAGAAAACGATCCGGCGGAGCATTTTTCGGCGGTGAGCCTTTCGGCGGTTCTGGCGCTTGCCTGCGGGGTTCTTTCGCTCTTCTACCTGATCAACCGGAACCTGCTCCCTCTGCCGGTTCTGACGCTCTGTTCGGCGGCATTCGCCCTCTGGCGAATCCGCCGCTCCGAGGGACGGCTGACCGGCGGGGCGATGGCGCGCATCTCGCTGACACTGGCGCTGGCGGTGCTTGTTGCGGTTCCGGTCCGCGACACAATCTACCATCGCGAACTGGTCAGACAGGGGAGAGAATTCATCTCCCTGGTCATCGATGCGGCGCAAAAAGGGGATTCCGTCGCGTTGAGCCAGTTTAAACGCTTCCAGTCCTCCCGCGAGACGGTCGACGATGAAATCGGGTTCTGGCGCAAGCAGCTCAGCGATCCGATGTCTGCTCCCGAAGCGGTTCAGCTTCTGGGAAACAAGGTCTTTCTGGCGATCTACAATCTGGGAGAGAACGCGAATGTCACCTACAGGCGTACCGCGGCAATCGCCCGGGACGAAAAAAATGACCGTGACACAATCTGCCTGATCTACGCGGTCACCTACTCGGAACACGGCCAGACGAAAACTTTTTTCATTCCCTTTACCGCCGCCCGGACTCGGGATACAAAAAGCGGGGTCGCGCTTTGGAAATCGTTGGGGTATCCGAAGAAGCCGATTCCTCTTGAAGGAACTTCTGAATGAATCTGAATTACAGGGATGTTCTCGGGGAAGACGGACTTGTTTCCCACAGGCTGCAGAATTACGAAACGCGCCCGGAGCAAATGAGCCTGGCCGAAGCGGTCGATGAAGCGATCCGTGACGGCCATCACCTGGTGGCCGAAGCCGGCACCGGAGTAGGGAAAAGTTTCGCCTATCTGGTTCCCGCCATTCTCCACACGGCCGCCGACCAGAACCGTCCGGAAGAAGAGGCGGGGTTTGACCCGTTCTCCGATAACGACCCCGCCGCGCGGCGCGTGGTGATTTCAACGCACACGATCGCTCTTCAAGAACAGTTATACAATAAGGATATTCCGTTTCTCAGCGGCATTCTCCCCTTTGAATTCTCGTCGGTTCTGATGAAAGGGAGGGGAAATTACCTCTGCCTGCGGCGTCTGCGCGCCGCCGCCTCACGGACGAAATCTCTTTTCTCAACCGACGAGGAATCGGATCATCTGGACCGCGTCATTGAATGGAGCCGCAGGACGACCGACGGCTCCCTCTCCGACCTGAACCCCCAGCCCCCCGCAAATGTTTGGACCGAGGTTTCGTGTGAAGAGGGAAACTGCATGGGACGCGCCTGCAAGTCATACAGGGACTGCTTTTATCAGGCGGCGCGGCGCCGGGTGGAACGCGCATCGATTATCATTGTCAACCACGCGCTCCTCTTCAGTGATCTCGCAATTCGCGCCCAGGGGGGATCGATCATTCCGAACTACAGCACACTCATCTTTGACGAAGCCCATACCATGGAACAGACGGCCGGAGATCATCTCGGCCTTTCCATCACCCAGGGGCAGATTCACTTTCTTTTGAACCGTCTCTGGAATCCGCGGAAACGCAAGGGGCTCCTGGCCGATATGAGCGATAAGCCTTCCGAAGACGCCGCACAGCCGCCCGCTTCGGCTCGGGAACTGAAAGAGGTTTTCAGCGCCGCCCGCCGCATGGTTGAAGACTGTCAGGACCGCTGTGATGAACTTTTCGACAGTCTGACCGGGTGGCTCGCCGCACGTCCCGGCTCGAACGGGCGTGTCATGGAACCGGAGATTGTCGGCCGCGGGATGGAAGAGGGGCTGGTCCGTCTCGCCTCGGCGCTGCACAGTGTGACCGCCGTCCTCACCGATCCCGAACGAAAGATCGAACTCGGTGCCGCCAGGCAGCGTGTTCTTTCGATTAAAGGGAATCTTACCGTTTGGATCACCCAGTCTGACCCCGAGATGGTCTACTGGCTTGAAAAGACTGCTTCCCGCCGGACCGAATCGGTAAAGATGTTCGCCGCGCCGATTAACGTCGGCGGGATTCTGCGCGAAATGCTCTTTTCAAAAGTTCGGACCGTGGTGATGACCAGTGCGACTCTTTCGGCAGAATCGAGCGCCGCCCTGCGCCGCGGTGAAGATGCAGCTCCATTCGACTACTTCCTGTCGCGGATCGGTCTTTCCGGCGCGCGGACTCTTCTGCTGGGAAGTCCGTTCAATTACAGAGAAAACGTTACACTCATCGTTCCGGGCAATCTCTCTCTCCCGCGCGAGAAGGGAATTTCCTCCGATGCTGAGTTTTACAACGCGGTGTTCAGGTATATCTGCGAGACTGAAGGGGGTGCGTTTGTTCTCTTCACAAGTTATTCCCTCATGAAACGCACCGCCGACGCGCTTACGCCGAAACTTGTGCATTTGGGGTATCCTCTTCTGACACAAGGGGCCGGAGTTTCCCGATCGAAGATGGTCGAGATGTTTCAGAAGAGCCGGAATTCGGTCCTCTTCGGAACCGATTCATTCTGGCAGGGAGTCGATGTTCCCGGTGAGGCGCTGCGCAATGTGATCATCACCCAGCTCCCGTTTGCGGTTCCGACCCAGCCGCTGACCGAAGCGAGAAGCGAGGCTATCACCCTGGCGGGGGGGAACAGTTTCCGCGAATATTCAATACCCGAAGCGGTGATCAGGCTAAAACAGGGATTCGGCCGCCTGATCCGGAAGGCGGACGACAGGGGAATCGTGGTCATCATGGACTCGCGAATCCTGACGAAAAGTTACGGAAAGATCTTTTTGCGGGCACTCCCCGACTGCAAGTTCCGGAAAGATTAGACTGTATATCAAAAAGTCCCGCAGCCGTTCAAAAGAACCGGCTGGGGACTTTTAGTTCCTCTCTGTTATCAGGCGAGCGGCATCAAGATGTAGGCGTAGTCGTCGTCCTGCTGTGTTTCAAAAAGTACCGAACTGTTCTCTTTCAGGTAGATCGAAAGATTAGTCTCGCCGGAGAAACAACGGAGGAAATCAACCAGAAAGTTCGGGTCGAGTTTCGTGACGATCTCTTCCTGGTCATAGGCGATCGGAACGGTATATTTGGATTTTCCGCCTGTATTCCCGCTTGCCGAAACCTCAAGGATCCCCGGTTTAAAATCCAGAAAAAGACCCGGCTGGTTTTCTGTCGTCATGACTTTCATCTGCTGAACCGCAAGCTGAAAATCGCTCACGGGAACGTCTACCATAACGCGGTCGGTCTTTTCCGGCACAATCTTTCGCCATGCAGGAAACCGGCCGTCGACCAGGCTCGAAGAAATCATAATTTCATCATTGGCCGTGACAAAGGTGATCTTTCCCCCTTCGACGGCAATTTTAATCGAAGTGTCGGCGCCGACCTCACTGATCGCCTTTTCGACCGCTCCAAGCGCCTTTAACGGGACGATTGCACCGTTTTCGGCCGAATGACCGCCATGCGAGACCGCCTTTCCCCGCTGATGGGTCAGCCGTCGCCCATCGGTGGAGACCGTATCGATATTCCCGTCGGTCAGTTCAAAAAGGACTCCGCTTAAAGCGTACTTGTTGTTCTCCATATCGGTTGCGAAGGAGGTTCGTGTAATATTCTTCAGCAGATCCGCTCCGATGACCTCATGAAACGCTTCGCCGGTAAACGGAGAGATTTCCGGAAAATCACCGGGGTCAGAGGTCGGAATCTCGTAATACGCCCGGCCGGCACTCATTTCGAGGACTTCGTCTTTCAGTTCGAACTCGACTTTCTCGGATTTTGCCGCCTGCAGAATACTTTTCATCAGGCGGGAAGGAAGAATCACTTCCCCCTCTGAGCCGACTTCGATCTCTCTTAGGACAACACGAACCGAAGTTTCGGTATCGGTGGCAGAGAAAACCACATGGTCAGCCTTTACATCCATTTTGACGTTCTGGAGGGCGGTCTTCAATTCGCGCGCGGCCACATAGGCGGCGGCCAGATTGAACTTCGCGGTAAACTTTTCGCGGTTGCAGGTAATTTTCATGGCGTACTTCGCAGGAAGATATGTTGTTATTCAGTAATGAAGTAAATTGCAAAAAAATCTCATCCGTGAGATTTTAGAGTTGCCAAAAGGCATCTGTAACGGAAATCCAGTTCCGCCCCCCATTCTATCAGAATCCTTTTTTGAAATCCACTCTCTGAATGAAAAAAACGAAATTTTTTCTTTATCTTTCCTTCCGATAATCACACGGCGTTTGTCTCCATAAGCGGTATACACAAAAAATACCCTATTTTAACTCTTAAAGGTGATATATAAGCAAAGCTAAATTTTCTCCGGAGCCGGAAGTTTTTATTAATTATCCTTATTAGAAATATCTTTTGGAGAGCTTAATAATAGTGACTCGACTGAAAGTGTTGAAACTTTTGCAGTTTTATCGCGCCGAGACTTAAATTAAAGGGGTTTTTAATAGAAATGAGACTGTGGAGAAAGTGTCGAAACAATGCAGAAAGTTTGATGAAACCCGGTCGATGGGTTGTCGGTAACAGGACGGACCGGGAGATTCATCGACACTCCGTCGCGTTATCGAAAGAAACAGACAGTTTATGAACAGGTTATCCACACCTGCGGCCTTTTTCGGGGCAGGTGCGGATCGGCGCAAATCAGTTGGTGGAATCGAGGTAAGGATCCTGTCCCATCCCTTTCTGGACCTTTTTGCGCTCCTTTTCATAATAAAGCATTGTCTTTCGGGAACGGTAGCTCTTCTTTTCAACCTTTTTCTGCGCCCGATAGAACTTTTTGATTTTATTATTGAAAAGGCGGTCTTCGGCTCCTTCCCCCAGTGCGGCGAACTTTGCGGCTTTTTTCGGTCCGTAAGCCTTTTCGATGATCTCGTCTTCAAGGGAGAGGTACTGCCGGT
This sequence comes from uncultured Planctomycetota bacterium, assembly GCA_900321495.1. Lineage (GTDB taxonomy): Bacteria > Planctomycetota > Planctomycetia > Pirellulales > Thermoguttaceae > RUG695. The sequence goes on along the minus strand of ONWH01000122.1, from coordinate 8,002 downwards.
ACGACCCCGGATCCCCCTGGCGGCCGCAACGGCCGATCAACTGCCGGTCAATGCGCGCCGACTCGTGCAGCTCGGTACAGATCACATGGAGTCCGCCGATCTGAAGAACCTCTTCCGGCAGACGGATATCGGTCCCGCGTCCGGCCATATTCGTCGAGACGGTCACTTTCCCCCACTGCCCGGCATCGGCAACAATCCCCGCCTCCGCCTCGATGTGGTTGGCGTTTAAGACCTGGTGTTCAATTCCAACCTTTTGGAGGAGGCTTGAAAGGATTTCCGATTTATCGATGGTACGCGTTCCGATCAGAATGGCGCGCCCCATAGCGTGAAGTTCCTGAATCTCCTTTACAATGGCGAGCCATTTTGCCTTTTCGGTCGGATAGACAAGCGTATCCAATTTTATGCGCCGCGGCGGCCTGTTCGTCGGGACGGGAATGACGTGGCAGCGGTAAATTTTATGAAGTTCCGTCTTCGATGCCCAGGCGGTACCGGTCATTCCGCCGAGATGTTCGAAGCGGAGGAAGAAATCCTGAACGGTGATACGGGCAGCCTGACCCGTGGCAACGGTGATTTCAACACCCTCTTTCGCTTCAACCGCCTGATGGATCCCGTCGCGCCACTTGCGCCCCTCCCCGAGTCGGCCGGTGAATTCGTCAACGATCACGATCTCTCCGTCCCGGACGATGTACTGCTGATCGAGTTTGTATTCGCGGTCGACTTTGATCGCACGCTGGACATATTCATAGACATGGAACAGGCCGGTTGTCGCCATTTCATCCGGCTTTGGAAGCTGGCGTGCCTTCAGACGCCCTTTGCGGGTCAGTTCGACCGTTTTCTTTTCATGGTCGTATTCGTAATCTTCATCTTCAATAAATTCGTAGACGTTATCGGCTGCCCATTTGAACGCCGCCACTTCCTGTTTCTGCTCTTCGGTCGGCAGGGCGCTGATGATAAGCGGCGTGCTTGCCTCGTCAATCAGAATGCTGTCCGCCTCGTCAACAAGGCAGAAGTAGGGGATATCACGCTGGGTCGGCTGTTCATTGTTCACCCGCTTGTTTTCGAGCATTGCTCCCAAAAGGTCGGTCTGGCCCTCTCGGATCCGGCGCAGAAGGAGCCGGTCGCGCAAAAAGTCGAACCCGAACTCTTTTGCCGTTCCGTAGGTGATATCGCATTGATATGCATCGCGCCGCTGAGCGGTCGGCTGCTGGGTCTGAATCACGCCGACTTTCATACCGAGCGCCTTGTAGACCGGCCCCATCAGTTCGGCGTCGCGCGCCGCCAGGTAGTCGTTAACCGTTGCGAGCATCGTCCCTTTTCCGCTTAAAGCGTGCAGGTACATCGGAGAAGTCGCGGTCAGGGTTTTTCCTTCCCCCGTCTGCATTTCAACGATCGAATTGTTGAAGATGGCGATCCCGCCGAGCATCTGTACATCGAAATGGCGCATCCCGATATTTCGAACCGCGGCTTCCCGAACCAGCGCGAACGCTTCGGGAAGAAGACGCGTCAAAGGCTCGCCGCTTCGGGCCCGGTACCTGAGCGAAAGGCTTTTTTTGCGCAGTTCCTTATCGGTCAGTTTCTGCACCTCCGGCTCAAGCGCGTTGATCTTGTCAAGCTCATAGGACCAGCGGGCCAGATAGCCCTTGTGTGTACCGACGAGGAGACGGTCAACACTCCTTCCGATTCCAGATGGTATAGCGCCCAACTTTCGTCAACTCCTTTATTTACATACCGGCGGCGCAGGCGTTATTCTTCGATCACCGTCCGAAACTGAACCCGGCTGCGGCTCGGCTGCGATTCCTGGGAAACATTCTGAAACTGACCGGCGTTTTGCGCGGTCTGTGTCAGCCCGCTGTATCCGTTCGGGATATCATTCTCCCGAATCGGAGCGGGCGGAGGCGAGACCTGATGATAACCGGCGGGTGAGATTGACGAGGCATCGGAACCGCCGATCGGATCACGGATGATTTCCTCTTGACGTTCGTTGAGATACTGGTTCGCGGTCGAATCAACGGTTACCGGCGGTGCGGGGGGGAGCTGATCCTGAGAGACGGTTGTCGGAATCTCTTCCCCGGAAACAACACTTCCGTCCGGCGCCGGTTCCGACCCGGTTACCGAGACGGTTGCGGGGGAATGGGACACGGGTGCGGCGGGACACGCGCTGTTGCATTCGCTTGACGTCGATTCGGTGGGGCACGGTGCGGGCGGAGTGGGGGAAGGGTCTTTCTGTCCGCATTTCAGTCCGGCGCACCCCGCGGCAGATGAAATCAGGATCACCAGGGAAACGAAAAATGGAACCGTACGGCCGCCGCGGCGGTTTCGACAGAATAATCTACGCATTGGTGGTATCCTTAAAACCAAATCATTCGGTAAGGAGTCCGCCGACCTGAAAACAGGCAATATAGACAGACCCTCTTGTGTATTATATATCTTATACCTTTATTCTATTTTGAAAAACCGTCCCATCATTCCTACACCGTAAATTTTATAAAAAAGGGTAGGGTTGTATCGGTTAAACAAAATAGGAAAAAAAGAAGGAGAAAAAATTTTTTTCCTCGAAATTATACGCATAAACGGAAATCTCCGCTACAATCGTTATGAAACTTAAACAGGGTATTCCAGGACCACTCGATTTTTTGAAAAAAGAAAGAAGTGTTTTTTTTAAAGAGACAGATTTTCCTCCCTGCCGATTTAACTGGAGGAAGAGAGATAGCATTTTACTCACGACCGTTTGTTCGATGAAAGTCGGATAATACCGAAGTAAGAAGCGAGAGAAGGAACTCAGAATGTGCGGAAATAGGAGTATCGTATGTTAGTTCTGTCAAGGTATAAAGACCAAAGTATCTACATTGGCGATGACATCATCATCACTGTAGTCGATGTACGCGGAGACCGTATCCGCATCGGTATTGATGCGCCCGCCAATGTTCCGGTTCACCGTCAGGAGATCTATGAGGCAATCCGCCGTGAGCGGAAAGCCGGAAAGAAAGAGGAGCCTGAAAAGGTTGACCAGGTCGATATGAACTCAGTCGAGCTGTCGCTGAAATAGCGGTTTCCTCTGATCATTCAGGTTATCACGTTCCAAGGCCGGGTTTTTCAGGAAATCCGGCCTTGACGTATTTTCCCTCTTTTTTCAGGCCTTTCCCATCCTTGTTTCCCGGCCAATGGAGTTGATTGAACCGCAGGGAAAGATTATACTCCCCGAAACAGATCAAGCCGCAAATCCCCCGTTATTTGAAATGATTCGATCCTGCCGGTCCCCGGCGGAAATCAGGGAAGGTGACCCGAGTGATGAAAATCAATTCCAGCAGTTCGACCGCTTCGACATTCCGGATCTTTCCGGCAGTGATCACTCTTCTTATTTTCCTTTTTGGACTCGCATTTCCCGCTGCGGCCCAGGAGACGGCGCCTGCCGGAGAAAGAGAATGGCAGCTTATCGACGGGAACAGGATCAGCGGGACTTTTGAAAGTTTCGACGCCGGGTCGAAGACGGTCCGTATCCGGGCCCCGGGAAAGGAATATGAACTCCGGATTAATGACTTTTCCCCCGAAGACCGGGAATATCTCCGCATTCTGACCGCCGCGTCCGAACCGGCGGCAGAAGCGGCACCGGAACCTTCGGAGGAGCCGGTCGATATCAGCGTGGTGACCAGTGAAAATTTCAACACTCCCGGAACTCACGCCGGTCAGCGGCGGTCGATGACTGTCAACGGCGTAGAGTTTCGTTTCTGCTGGTGCCCCCCCGGAACATTCAAGATGGGGAGCCCGGAGGACGAAGAGAATCACGAAAATTTCGAAACCCTTCATGAAGTCACTCTGACCCGCGGTTTCTGGATCCTGGAATCGGAGGTCACCCAACAGTTCTGGCGTCTTGTGACCGGCCGTACGGTCAAAGACGAGCTTCGGCTCCACCAGCCGAACGTGGGGGGAGTCTTTGAAGTCGATGAGATGAAGAAGGTTGACCGGCTTGGATACGGGAATGACTATCCGGTCTATTTCATCAGTTGGACCGAAGCGAACGAGTTCTGCGCCGCCCTTTCTGAAAAGAGCGGTCTGTCTGTTTCCCTTCCGACCGAGGCGCAGTGGGAATACGCGTGCCGCGCCGGAACCTTAGGCCCCTTCGCGACAACGCAGATCGAAGAGGTTTCGCTCGACTCTTCCGGCCGTGAGACGACCCGTGTGACGATGACCGACCCGGTCGACCTCTGTTGGTTTATCCAGAACAGCAAAGACGGGGTTCAGCCGGTCAAAAAGCGTCAGCCGAATGCGTGGGGGATCTACGACATGCATGGAAATGTCGCAGAGATGTGCGCCGACAAATATTCAAAAGACTATTACGCCGTCTCCCCTGCCCAGGATCCATCCGGACCGCGAAACGGGGAGTACCGGGTCAACCGCGGGGGCTGCTGGTTCAGCTATTTGAAATTCTGCCGTTCGGCATCCCGCTACCGCAACGCCGAAGATTACCGATATAACGATCTCGGATTCCGGATCGTTGTGAATCCCGCGCCGCAGAAATGAAGATTATTCTTCCAGCTCTCCTCTTTTTCCTTCCTGTAATGTTCCTCGGGGCCGAACCGGCGGAAAGGGAGATTGACGCGTACCGGGCCGCAATGCGCGCACTGGCCGACGAGAGCCGTACCGAAGGAATGGAGCTGGAGGCGAAAGTGACCGAAAGCCGGATCTGGGAAGACCCGGCCTTCGGTTTTTTTGTTCCCCGTCCCCCCCGGCAACAGCGTTCCGCTCTCCCCGACGATGCCCGTCCGAACCAGCGCGCCTGGTTCGGCAAGATGCGTGCGATTGAACAGGATTACGCCGCACGCCTCATGGCCCGGGCGAAAGAGCTTGCCGAGGCGGGAAGAGGGCGCGACGGCTGGCTTGCCGCCCGTGCCGCCTTTTTCATCGATCCGGACAACGCCGAGGCGCGGGCGGTCTTCGGCTATCGGTTAAGCGGCGGCCGGTGGCTTCGGGAATGGGAAATCGCCCGCAGCGGCAAGGGATACATCAATGACCCCGAGTTCGGCTGGATCACCCCGAAGGAGAAGAGGCGTCTCGACGCCGCGCCGGAACCGGACGATTCCCCGAAATCGGGGAAGAGCCGGATCGAGACGGAGCATTTCGACCTGAAAACAACCGTTCCGCGCCGTACTGCCGTCCGGCTGGCTTCGCGGCTCGAAGATTTCTACTTTGTCTGGCATCTCCTCTTCTACCCGATGAGCGTCACCGAAAAAGAGGCGGCGGCGTCCGTTCTGGGGAAACGGGACGCGCCGGCTGCGAAACATAAGGTGATTCTCCTGCGTGACCGGGCGGAGTACATGCGTGAAGCCCTCCGGCTCGATTCCAACGCCGCGATCAGTTCCGGCGGGTATTTCCCCGATAAAAAAACGGTCTACCTCTATCTGCCCGACCCGGAAAATGACGAGGAGACCCCCCTGGAAGTGATGGCGGTGCACGAGACCGCGCACCAGCTGTTTGCCGAGACCGGGTTCATTCCCGGCGCGGCGCAGCGGCGTCGGGCCGACCCGGGACGGGAATCGCAGTTCTGGCTGACCGAAGGGATCGCCTGTTATCTGGAAACATTTGAAGAAACCTCCCGCGGGTGGAATGTCGGGGGGCTGAAGAGCTACCGCTTCGTGCGGGCGAAAGAGCGCGCCGACGAACCGGACGGACTTCTTCCGATCGCCCTTCTCGCCGAAAAGGGGAAAGAGGCGTTTCAGCGTGACGCCAATCCCGCCAAACTCTATACCGAGTCGGCGGGGCTGGTCTCTTTCCTTTTCCACGGAGAAGGGGGGAAATACCGCGTGTCCTTTTTGAAAACGCTACAGGTTCTCTATCGCGGGGGCGAAAACCCCGAGCTTCTCGAGGAGATGACGGGCGTCTCCTACCCGCAGCTCGACGAGGAGTTTCACGCGTTCCTCCGGGAAACGCCTTTTACCGAGTAGAGGAACGGTCTATGAAGAGTGCTTCGTCCCGTTTGAACCTGTCACGAACGGTCCTTTTTGCTATTGCGGGCCTTCTGATCGCGGCGGCGGCTCTCTTCCTCCTCCCTCTCCTGGGGCGAACCGTCTATTCTCCAAGTGTGTGGCGCATTTTTCTGACATCGTCCGGCGGTGAGGGGGATGCCGTGCCGATTCTCGCCGAACGATTTTGGAATACCGCGCTCGCCTTTATCGCCGGCGGAGGCCTGGCGCTGGCGGGCCTGGTTTTGCAGACCCTCTTTCGGAATCCGCTCGCCTCTCCGTTCACGCTCGGAATTGCGGGTGGTGCGTCGTTCGGCGCGGCCGTCGCCATCGCGGCGGCGCCCCTGATCGGGGGGACGGTCCCGCATGCCGGAGCGGCCGGTTCCCTTCTCGGGGCGCTCTTTGCGATCGTTCTTGTTCTTTCCCTGGCACGCGGCCGGGATATGGCGTCCGAAACGGTTCTTCTGGCCGGCGTGGGGGTCAGCTTTTTCTTCTCGGGCCTGATCCTCTTTACCCAGTACCTTTCGGAAGAGGGGCGCCTCTTCCGGATGATCCGCTGGACGATGGGGCAGATCAGCCTGACCGATCCGGTTCTCCTGGCCCCCCTGGCGGGAGCGGTTGTTGCCGCGGCGGTTCTCCTTTGCCTTTTCGCCGATGAGATGGATATCCTCCTGACCGGGGACGAACGGGCACTTTCGCTCGGGGTAAACCTCTACGCAGCGCGAATTTTCCTTTTTCTCCTTTCATCGATTCTGGTCGGCGCGGTCGTTTCGGTCTGCGGACCGATCGGTTTCGTCGGACTGACCGCCCCCCATTTCGCCCGCCGCTGGGTCGGGGGGGAACACCGCCGGCTCGTCCCCGCCTCGTTCCTGTTCGGCGCGGTCTTTCTGGCAGTCTGCTATACGGCTGCCCGTACCATTCTTTACCCCGACATTCTTCCGGTCGGCGTGATCACCTCCCTTTTCGGCGGTCCCTTCTTTATTTGGCTCCTGACACGCACCGAACGGCACGCGGGGTAACTCTGTTCCCCTCGCCCTTGACGCTTGGAACCGGGCGTTTTATACTCAGTCAGAAGGAAAAACGCTCTCAACGGGGGAATCAATGCAAAAACCGGAACATATCGCCATCATAATGGACGGAAACGGCCGCTGGGCACAGGAGCGCGGCTTGCAGCGCTTTGAAGGGCATATCGCCGGAGCCAAAACGGTCGAGCAGATCGTCGAAGACGCCGACGACCTGGGGGTCAGGCAGCTGACCCTCTACTGCCTGTCGAGCGAAAACTGGAAGCGGCCGAAGGCGGAACTCGACGCGCTGATGATCCTCCTGAAAAGTTATGTGATCGATCAGCGTCCCCGTATGATGGAAAAGTCGGTTCAGTTTAAGATGATCGGCCGGCGGAAGGGAATTCCGGACGATGTCCTGGCTGAAATCGATAAGACGATTGAGCTGACACGCGGCAACCACGGAATCATCCTCTGCCTGGCGATTAATTACGGCAGCAGGGGCGAACTGCGCGACGCCTTCGTGCGGATAGCCGAACAGCTGGCCGATCCCGCCGCGCGCAAAGCGCTCCTTGAAGAGAACCGCGCCGGGTCGATCGACGAGCTGGTCACCGAAGAGTTTATTTCGCGGCACCTCTATACCGCGCCGTATACCGACCCCGATCTTCTCATACGGACCGCGGGGGAGATGCGCCTGAGCAACTACCTGCTCTGGCAGATCAGTTACGCCGAATTCTGGGTCACACCGATCTACTGGCCCGACTTCAACAGGGCGGTTCTCGAAGAGGCCATTGCCGCGTTCGGCAGGAGGAACCGGAAGTTCGGCGGGCTTCCCGGCGGGGAACAGCCGCGTCCCTGACCGTTTGTGTAACATAATCTCTCCGGACGAGAGACCGACCCGATGAGAATCCTACAGATCATTCCGACGCTTGACCGCAGCGGCGCCGAAAAGCAGATGACGCTCCTGGCCTGCGGGCTCCCGAAAGAGGAGTTCGAGGTCGGCGTTTGCGCACTGACCCGCGGCGGCCCCTACGCCGCCGACCT
>ONWH01000189.1 GCA_900321495.1 uncultured Planctomycetota bacterium | reverse complement strand
TTAAGGTTGGATTCTGAATTCATTCTGCCGGGCGAAAGGAGCTTATTCGGAATCGCGTATTGTTCGGGACAAAAATGAGGTTGCCGTTTCTCGGGCGGAGAACATGATGAAAGAATACGCCGCGTTTCTGCGCGGAATCAATGTGAGCGGAAAAAACAAAATCGCCATGGCCGAATTGAAGGCGCTGTTCATCGGCATGGGGTTTGCCGGTGTCTCGACCGTTCTGAACAGCGGAAACGTCCTTTTCTCGTCGGAGAGCGCGGACGGAAACGAAATCGGAGTTCGGGTCTCCGAGAAAATTCGGGAGGTGTTCGGATATGAAGTCCCTACCTATGTCGCCGAGCGGGATCGGCTCCGGGAGATACTCCGCCATGCGCCGAAATGGTGGAATACCGGGGATAGGAGATACTATCACAATCTTGTGTTTATTCTGACGGACGATTCGCCCGATGACATTTGCCGGCTTGCCGGCGCTCCTTCGGAGGGAAAAGAGTTTATACGGCCTTTTGACGAGGTGATCTTCTGGAGTTACGATCTGTCGTGTTATCAGAAATGCAACTGGTGGAAAATGACGGCGGCGCGGGGGATAGCCGAGAGGCTGACGATCCGGACCGGAAATACGGTTAAGAGAGTGTGCCGGTGAATCGCCGGCAGTTTTCCCGCCGACAAGCGGGCAAGGGGCGGTTCTCCGGTGTGTTTTATTGGGAGGTGAATGATGAGTGTCATGAAACTCAAATGCTGGAACAAGATTTTGGTTGTCACAGGCGCTCTCTGTCCGTTTCTCTTCTATTTGAGTCTTATGATTATCGCTTGGTTTGCCGACGAAGGCCGCTGGAATGCCTTCGGAAAGTATGTCTTGGTTCCGTTTGCCCTCGTTTTCCTCCGGTGCGGGGGTGTCATCGGCATTTGTGCGGTTCTGACTGTAATGGCCATAAACAGAAAACGGTTTCGAAGCAGATACGGGCGGCTCGGGTTTTTATTTCTGTTCGTCCTGTTTCTGGTTAATGTCTGCCATACGCTTCCGGTGTTCTTTTGGATTTGGAAATTGCTGCGCTGACACGATTCCGACGGGTGCGGGGACAGAAACAGAGGAGGAAAACCCTTTGACCGATGTGTATCCGTAAAAAAAGGCTTCGCACAATGCGAAGCCTTTTTTGTGATAACACGAAGTGTGTCCGCCGACTAAATGTAGTCGGTGAAGAGCTCTTTCGACGGGCGCGGAATCACCGTGGTGCTGACCAGCAGCCCGTGCTCCGCGACCGCCGCAGCGGCGGCGTCTACCGCCGCTTCGACGTCGGCCACGCTTCCGGTCATCATCAGAAGCCCTTTCCCTCCCATCGCCATGGCAAGGCTCAGACGGAAGATCGTGACACTGGCGGCCTTGGCGGCTACGTCGGCGGCGACCATCGCGCTCGAGGCGCTGAACGTCTCGACAATCCCCAGCGCGCCGATCTCTTCGGGCGAAAGAACCACCGACTGCGTAATTGCCGGGAAGACCGCCGGATGAATGTTCGAGACGACCAGACTGTCGACCACGGCGTCTTTTCCCACGGCGCGGGCGGTGTCGAGGGCGGTTTCGACATCGCTGACCGTTCCGGCCACGATGATCAGGTATTTTCCGGCGCAGATGGTCCGCGCGACCAGAAGATCGACGTTCGCCGATTTCAAAAGGTCGTCCTGAACCTGATACCCGACTCCGATACTCGAAAGTTCGATCGCTCCGACTGCGGCTTTACTCGACATCTCTTCTGTTCCTGTATGTTTTGTGTGTTTCTCTGTTATTTGCTGATAACGACCGATTTTTCGGTGACCGACCGAACCACGCCGTCGATCGAGGCGTGAAGGTCGGCGCCGAGCGCCGGTTTGCCGTCGGTCACCGGGCGCGCCGCGATCACGTCCCCTTTACGGACGGCCTGGCCGGCCCGTACCGTCGGGGTCAGCGGCGCGCCGATATGCTGTTTCAGGAGGAGGGTCACTTCCGGCGCGTCGAGGAGTTCTTCCCGAAGCGGCCCGTGGTTGTCGAACCCGAGCAGATCGACCCGCCGCATCAGGCGCTTGGTCGGAGTCTGCCGGAACGCCATCAGCCGGTTCGGGCGGTCGGAGTCGAACGGCGGGTTCTCCCAACGCTTCTTCTCGGCGATCAGGCGCATCTTGTTCTGGTGATTGACTCCGCGCGGGTCGAGTCCTTCGGGACAGGAGGAGTAACTGCAGAGGTTGCATTCCGAACAGAAGGCGGAGCCGGGAACGTCGGCTTCGCGGTTCATGCTGAACCCGAGACTCCGCATCGACTTGTGCGGTTCGATCGGATGTCCCAGCAGATACCGCGGACAGAGTTCCGTGCAGTGCGAGCACTGGTCGCATGCCGAACGGCCGGTGCGCATCGTTTTGTTCCAGTCCCAGCTTTTGCGCCGGACGATGAAATGGTCACGCGGCAGGACGATGATTCCGCCGGTCGTCTTGGTGACCGGACCGTCCAGATTCTCGGCGAGCGTTCCCATCATCACCCCGCCCAGGACGAACGCCGGGTCGGCCAGATCGGTCCCGCCTGCGGCCTGAAGGCAGAGGGAGAGGGGCGCGCCGATCGGAACACGGACCGATACCGGACGGCGTACCGCGCCGGCAACGGAGACGAATTTTTCGACGACCGGCATCTGGCCGGCACGCGCCACGTTGTATGCCGTCTCGACATTCATGACGACCGCGCCGACCGCCAGCGGAATTCCTCCCGGCGGGATGACACGGCCGAGCGTCTTGTAGACCAGAACGAATTCGTCTCCCGCCGGATACGCGTCGTCGAGCGGAACAATTTCCATTCCCGCGCGGAGTTTCGGACGGAGCGATTCAATGACACGGTCATATTTCCGTTTGATCCCGACCACGCCGCGCGACGCGCCGGTCAGTTCCATTCCGCGGGCAAGCCCCTCAACGACCGATTCTCCGTAGTGGAGAATGATCTCTTTGTCTTTGTGGAGGAGCGGCTCGCATTCGGCGGCGTTGATCACAACGGTATCGGCTTTTCCGGAGAGCTTCACATGGGTCGGAAACCCGGCTCCTCCGGCTCCGACGACACCCGCGGCGGCCAGATCGGCGGTGGTAATCGGCATGACGGTTATCTTTCGCTAATGGTGGAGCTTTTCCTCCCGGCGGAAGGAAAAGTGTGAGGAAAACGGGGACGGACGCCGGACGCGCTCGGCGTTCGGACAGACCTCCCCATTTCGCCAAATCGGCTAAATTCCATTATAAATAGAAAATTTTCTTTTATCACCCCTCTATTTACCCTATTTTTCGGCGAATCGGGTAGAAAAAACGGTTGAAACGGTGAAAACCCCGTTTTTCCGCCGTCCCGAGCTGAAAACCGGTACGAAACGGCGGGTGTTTTTTGCGCCGGTGAAAAAACACCCTTTCGCCTTTGCCGCTTGACTGTTCTTTCCGTTTTGAAAGATTATCATTATAATCGCAACGCATTCCGCCCGCTTCTGCGGCGGGCATCCGTTCCACGAAGGAGAGAGTGATGGTTCGTCAAACCCTTTTCCGGCATTTTTTTTCCGCCGCCGTGCTTTTCGTCTGCGCGGCGGCTTCCCTTACGGCCCAGCAGCTCGCGCCCGCCGGCGGAACTGTTGACCGGCGGCATACCGTTCTGCCGAAACTCGGCAGCGAAGGGGAAGCGCTCAACAAGGTGTCGCTCGCCAATAACGAGGACCCGATCATCCGCGAACGGGCCGATGAGATCCTGACCGAGGAGAAGGTCGGGATTCTGGTCTACCAGAAGCGGAACCGGAGTATCGTCAACGTCGATACGGAGATGGTCCGCCAGGGGCCGTATCCCTTTTCGGAGATACACGGCGAAGGGCGCGGAAGCGGGATCGTCCTGACGAAAGACGGCGTCATTCTGACGAACTTCCATGTCGTCGACGGGGCGAACTCGGTGACGATTACCCTCTTTAACGGCGAGGCGTACTCGGCGGCGCTCATCGGAAAGGACCCGAATACCGATATCGCCCTCCTGAAAATCAACGCGCCCGAAGAGGATCTCTTTCCGGTCGAGTTCGGCGACTCGAGCCAGATCCTGATCGGCCAGGTGGTCTACGCGATCGGCAACCCGTTCGGGATCGACCGGACGCTGACCCGCGGGATCGTTTCGAACCTGAACCGGACGATCGATTCCCCGAAACAGCATCGCCAGATCAAGGGGGTGGTTCAGATCGACGCGGCGATCAACCCGGGGAATTCCGGCGGTGCGCTCTTTGACAGCCGGGGAAGGATGATCGGGATGAATACCGCCATCGCCAGCCAGGTCGGACAGAACAGCGGGGTCGGTTTCGCTACGCCGGTCAATACGATCTGGCGTATTGCAAACATCCTTCTGGCCGAGGGAAAAGTAAATCGGGGGGATATCGGGATCGTGCAGGTCACCGAGGTCGACGGCGGGCTGGTCCCCGCACTGATCGACAATGAAGGGCCCGCCGACAGGGCGGGCCTGCGGGGCGGGAAGGTGGCGCTTGTCGTCTCGAACCAGCATGGGATGCGCGTGCAGAGCGTTCAGCGGATCCCTCCGAGGGGGGGAGTCGACGTGATCATCGGTGTGAACGGTCAGCCGGTTCGGACCGGTGAAGAGTTCATCTCGCTGGTCGAGGAGCATATGCCGGGAGAAAAGGTTGTCCTGAACATCATTCGGGACGGGAAACAGCGGGAGCTTCCGGTCGTCTTGGGGCAGCCGTCCGATGAAGAGGAGTAACCGTACGTGCTGCAGCCGAAAACGATTCTGGCCGTTGATATCGGCGGCTCCAAACTCCTGACCGCTCTGGCCGAGGTTTCGGCCGGGGGAGAGGTTTCCTTTTCGGGCGAGGTCCGCCGCGAACTGGCCGCCGGACTCGGGAAAGAGGATATCCTCGCCGAGGTGACCGCCGCCTGCGACCGGACCCTTTCGCTTACCGGCGCCGCCGGAAACTTCGACGCGCTGGGAGTGACGATTCCCGGCCTGGCCGATCCGAAGACTGCCCTCTGGATTTACGCTCCCTTTTCCGGGATCCGCGATTTTCCGATCGGCGCCCAGCTCGGTCGGATCTACGCCAAGCCGGTTTACGGCGAAAACGATGTGAATGCCTGCGCGTGGGCCGAACACCTTTTCGGCGCATGCCGTGAAACCGGCGATTTCCTCTGGGTAACCGTCAGCAACGGAATCGGCGGGGGGCTGGTGCTCGGCGGGAAAATATTCGCCGGGCATTTCGGCTGCGCCGCCGAGTTCGGGCATCTCAAGGTGGCCGACGGGGGCGCGCTTTGCGGCTGCGGCGGACGCGGCTGTCTCGAAGCCGAGGCCGCCGGACCCGCGATCGCCCGCCGATACGCACGCCTGACCGGCAAAGAGGGGCTTTCGGCGCGCGACGTCGCCGAGGCGGCGCGGCGCGGGGAAGCCGAAGCGCTTGAAGTCTACCGGAAGACCGGGGAACTCCTCGGAAAAGGGGCGGCCGCCGCGGCGAACCTCCTGAATCCCGAAGCGATCGTTTTCGGCGGCGGTGTCGCTGAATCATTCGATCTTTTCGCCGAGGGATTGAAAGAAAAATTTAGATCTGATATAATGACATTTGCAAACAAAAATGTCCGCATCCTGAAAACAGAGCTCGGTTATAACGCGGGCCTTTTTGCCGCCGCTTCACTGCCGTATCGTTGAAACTATCTGCCGGAGGAAATCCTATGGGCAACGCAAAAGGCTATCTGGTTTTTGACATCGAAAGTGTCTCGGATATTGACCTGATCGCCCGTGTCCGTCATCCCGGGGGGGACACGTCCCCGGAAGAGGCGCTCCGCATCTTTCGGGAAGAACAGATGGAGAAGAAGGGGAGTGATTTCATCCCCTACACCTATCAGGTGCCGATTTCGCTGGTCATTGCCGTGGTGAACGGCGATCTGGCGATCACCAAAGTGGAATGCTTGAAGTGGGAAGACGGCGGTCCGAAGAAGATTGCCGAGGACTTCTGGAACCTCTGGCGCGAGAGGGGAAAACCGACTTTTGTGACGTTCAACGGGCGCGGTTTCGATATTCCGATGATGGAAATGATGGCGTTCCGCTACGGAATCCCGGTTCCGGAGTGGTTCGAGGCCAACGGCTCGTACTCCCCGCGGAACCGCTACAATACTTCGGCGCACTTCGATCTGTACGAGTTCATGAGCAATTTCGGAAGTTCCCCGATCAACGGCGGGCTGGACCTTTCGGCAAAAGTCTTGCAGAAGCCGGGAAAGATCGATACGCACGGCGACATGGTGCAGGATATGTTCATGCGGGGGGAATACGCCGACATTCACGGCTACTGCTTCTGCGACGTGATCGACACCTATTTCGTCTTTCTCCGGTGCAAGCTCCTGACCGGTGAAATTACTCCTGAAAGAGAAGCCGAACTGATTCGGAACACGCGCCAGATGCTGACCGCCTCGTCGGGCACACGCCCCCCGATCAAAAAGTATCTCGAGGCCTGGGCAGCCGCCGAGTCGGCCGAGACGGTCGAGCATCGGATGGAGCAAAAAGCCGCGCAGGCAGAACAGCCGGTTTCCCCCTGATTGGGAAAATCTGTTCCCCCTTTTTTCGCGCGCGGCGTCCGGTTTTCCGGGCGCCCGCGTCATTCTTGCCCCTTGTCAATTTGCTTTTTTCTGATATTATTGTCCGTTGGAAAGCTTCCCCCGTTTTTAACCCTCTTAACAAGGCGGTTTCTTTCCGGGGGCGCAATCCCAGACGGCGCGGGAAATCTTTTCCTGACGAGTGGTTCGGCAGGGTTTTCCGCGGTTCATCATGTTTTTGTATGTTGTTCCCGCCGGGCGTACGGCGGAAACGGGTAAAGAAACAGTAACCCCCCAGGAATTTTATTGTGGTAAATCGTAACCTGATTCACAGTCTTGACGCGAACGAGGAAAATT
>ONWH01000183.1 GCA_900321495.1 uncultured Planctomycetota bacterium | reverse complement strand
GTTGCAGCGCCACGCGACGTCGTCGGGCGCGAGCGGGATGCCCTGGCTGACCGCCTCGATCGGGCCGCGTCCCGGATAGTACAGCGACGGCGCATAGCCGAGCACGGACATGTTCGCTACATCCGAGGAGGTCGGGTAGCCTTCCGGTAGGGTCAGGAACGTCCCGGATGCGCCGTTGGCGGCGATTTTGTCCATGGTCGGAGTCGGAACTGTTTCAAGCGGCGTTTTTCCGCCGAGTTCGGGGATCGGGAGATCGGCCATGCCGTCTCCGAGGAAGACGATGGCTTTGCCTTTCAGGTCGCATGCATTCATGATTGGAGATGTCCTTTCTTGTCATGCAGTGGATTTGTCATTTTGGTCTAAATAAGATACCATGCCGGACCCGAAAAGTCAAGGCGTTCCGGCTTTCTCCGGTATCGAAAAGTGGCATACATTTGTAAGTATACTTTGAAAATACTTTCAAAAAAGTTGCAAATCTCGCTTGAAACCTGCATCTTCACGTTGTATTGTATTTTGTCGAAAGCCAAATTCCCCATTTCAAAAACATGACTCCGGGTTTTCTTCTCTGCCCCGGTGTCACGCTAATCCCGACCCCAGGACCGGACGAATGAAGAAAATTACAAAACGGCAGTTTGAGATTGCGGGTTTTATTCGCGATTTCATTGGTAAAAATGCTATTTCCCCAACACTCTATGACATTGCCGAGTATTTTTCCATCAAACCGTCCACTGCGGCGGCACACATTGCCGCATTGGAACGCAAGCGCGTTATCGTCCGGCAGAAGGGCCGTCGCCGCAGCATCCGCCCTGTCGGTGTCGGAATGGGAAAGGCGCTGCCGAAGAAAAGTCCGGTCTGTGTCCCGTTTTACCTGAAGAATACCGACTATTCCGGGGCGCCTTCCTCCTATTATCATGTCGATTCCAGTCTGCTGCCGGATAATGTCCGCGCCAAAGACCTTTTTGCCGTCCGCTACGGATTCCTCAACACCTTTCCGGCCGGATTCAAAGTCGATCCGGGCGATATCCTGATCGTCTGGGCCAAGCCGGGCCGACTTCATCCCGGCATGATCGTACTGGAACGCAACGGTGCAACGCCGTCCTGCCGTCAGATCAACATGGATTCCGACCCGGATTCCAAGGTGCTCGGCCAGGTGATCGCACTTCTCCGCCAGCTCAAGTAAATCCCTGAAGCAGCGAACGCCGTTTCTGCTGTCTCCAAACGAATTGACTGGTTTCGCGTTGGAAGGCTTTTTATCTTTTTTCTTCATATCGGCTTGACTTTGCGGAAAATGATCTTACATTAATCATACCGTGCATTTTTACAACCGGAAAGGCCTGCCATGTTCAAAACGCTTAGCATTTTATTCGCCGCCGCCCTCGTTATCCTGTTCAGCGGCTGCCGCAGTACTGTTGAAAACAACGACCGTACTGCTGTGGAGCTTTGCCGGTACATGATGCAGCAGACCGGGGGCACCTATGACGGTGCGATGGCGGTCGAACCGATCCATGCGGACGAGGGCTTCGCGCTGAAGGTCGCGAATCGCCAGGTCGCGTTCTACAAGTTCAATACGAAGTACAAAAAGGCCCGCGCGAAGATCGAATACGTGGATAAAAACGGTTTCATCTACATCTACGGATTCAAGTTTTCCGCGATCTCCCGCGGTTCCTTCATCATGGTCGATTACGAAGACAATCCGCTGAAGGACAAGCTCCTCGAAGCGTTCAACAACTTCTGAGCCGTATCCCCCATTTTTTTCTTTCGCCGACGTCAGGGAATAACTGTCTGCACCAGCGTCATGTACACCGCGGTCCCCGCCAGAATGGATACCAGCGGATTGCGTTTCCACAGCTGAAGCGCGACCACCACGATTGCCGCCGCGATCTCCGCCAGTCCGAACATGTGCTCGGCAGGCGCGCGGTCCCGCACGTAGCAGGCGAAACAGTACACCACCAGCATCGCGATCGCCGCCGGAGACAGGACGTTCCCGATGCTCAGGACCAGTGCGGGCGGACGCTTTCCCGTGCCGAAGAACAGGAACGGCAGCGCGCGGAGCAGGAACGTGACGCCCGCGGTCACGGCGGTCAGGATCAGCAGATATTCGGTC
>ONWH01000003.1 GCA_900321495.1 uncultured Planctomycetota bacterium | reverse complement strand
TCGCCTTTGCCGGCCGGCCGACGGTCAAGATTCCCCTGACAAGCGACAGTGAGTTCTTCCGCGATGTGCTGCGAACCCTCTCGGTCGCCGACGCGCCGCGGGGGGGAACGGCGATCGGCGAGGCAATCCGGCTGGCGCTGCGGAGTGTTGATCCCGAAAGTACGCGCGACCGGGCGATCCTCCTGATCACCGACGGCGAAGACCACGAGTCGGATCCGCTCGAAGCCGCCGACGAGGCCGCGGCCATGGGCGTGAAGATTTACACCGTCGCGCTCGGAGATGCCGAAGAGGGGGGACGGATCCCCATCTACGACGAGCGGGGCCGGCAAACCGGTTATCAGAAATACAAGGGAAAGGAGATCCGCACCAAGGCCGACCGCAACCTTCTGCGCCAAATCGCCGAAAAGACGGGGGGCGTGTTCCTCGACATGGGAAAGACGCCGACCGATCTGGGAACGTTTTACCGTAAGTCGGTCGACCTGAAACGGTCCGGCTACGGCGAAGAGGACCGCCGTGTCTGGAAGGAAAAATTCCAGCCGTTTCTCCTGGTCGGGCTGGTCCTCCTCATCTCCGGATACGGAATCTCCCCCTGGCGCGCCGAACGGAAGACCGCCGCGGCGTTTCTTCTCGCCGCCCTGACCCTCGTCCTGCCGTCCGGCATCGCCCGGGCGGAACAGTCGGCGGGCGATGATATTGACTTCTTCGCCGAACAGCCGGAAGAGAGCATCCGGGAGACCGAACCGGCCGCGCCGGAAGAGGAAATCGATCCGAACCTGACAGCCGAAGAGCTCTACAACACCGCCTGCTCCCTGATCGAACAGGGGGAGACCGCCCGCGCGATTCTGTGTTTACAGCGTGGAATCGAAGAGACCCGGCCGCGCGAAAAGCCGCTCCGCGGGAAACTCCGGTACAATCTCGGCATACTGCAGGCCGGACAGCTCGAAAAGGAAGCGGAAAAGATTTTCCGTGAAGAGGACCGGGAGACTGACACCAATTCCCCCGTTTCCGCCGCGCCGGCCGCCGGTCCCGAAACGGACACACCCCGAGATACGGTGGCGGAATACCGCCGCGGGGCCGCTAAGCGGAACGCTGCGCTCGGTACACTTCGGGAAAAAGCCGCCCGTGCGGCCGCAACACTTCTTGACGCCGCCGGCGACGGCGATAAGAAACTCCGGGAAGACGCCCTGCGCAGCGGCGACCTGATCCTGAGCTGGAGCGAGGGGAAGGCGCGCGCCTTCGACCTGATGGAACGGGAAAAGCGGGCCGAACTCTTCGAGCCGGCCGACCAGCTCCGCTGGCTCGATGAGGAACTGACCCGCCTTTCCGAAGCGGACGTCCTCTCGAAAAAGCCGCGCCGCGCCGCAGAGTGGCAGCGGCTCTACGAACTCGCCGAATCGCTTGCCGACCGGAAAGCCGATCTGGAAGACCTTCTCGAAAAAGGGACATTCCGGGACGACGAGAACCCGGAAATCTCCGCCGCCCGGCTCGAAGCGGCGGAAAGAGGGCTGGCCGCACTCGACGAGGCCGCCGAAACATTCGGTGCGGGAGAGGATTCGGCGCTTGACGCCCTTCGGGAAGGGATCGGACAGCTCGACCTGGCGGCGCTCTCCTATGCCGACTACCAAACGGTTCTCTTCGACGCCGTCGCACGGCAGGAAGAGACCGTCAAACGGCTCGCCGCTCCCGCCCAGGCCGGACAGGCCCGGGAAGACACCGGGTCTGAAACTCTTTCCGTAACACAGGAGGGAACCGCCGCACGGGACAGGGCGATTCTTCGGCGGCTGGACCGTATGATCTCCGACGCGCGGGAAGAATTCGCGCAGAGACCGTACACCGAAGAGGAAGAAAACCGCGCCGAACCGCAGGTCGGGACAGTTCCGCCGGACAGCGAAGAAACACAGGAAGGAGCGGAAGAGAGCCTCTTCGCCGGCGGCACGGACGTGGAAACCGTTCCGCAGGCCGAACCGCCGGAGGGAATATCTCCTGAAGAGCGGATTCGCCGTTCGATGAACCTGGCGCTCGAACTTGCCCCGGAAGTGACGCGGGAGGAAGACGCCCTGGCCGCGCTCACGGCCGAGACGTTCCGCACCGAAGCGCCCGCGCATGAAGAGGCGGTTCTCGAACTCCTCCGCCGAATCGCCGAACCGCTCCAAGACCCGAACAGGCAGAGTCAGGATCAGCAGAATCAGGATCAGCAGGGACAGCCGTCCGATCAGAATCAAAATCAGAACGGACAGGACCAGGGGCAGCAGGGGGAACAGAATCCGCAGGATCAACAGGGCGATCAGGATCAGAATTCCCGGGAGGACCCCCGGAACGAAAATCAGGAGGGGGAGAACCGGCAGGATCAAAGCGATCAGGACGGGCAGGAGCAGAATCAGGATCAGCAGACCGAAGGGGATCAGGAAGACCGCGGAGGAATGACCCCCGAAGAGGAGGAGGCGCGCCGGCAGGAGGAAAAGGCCGAGGCGATGATGCGGAAAGTCGGCCAGCGCCAGCGTCAGGTTGAAGCGCTGCGCCGCCAGCGGGAACGCCTCTTCCACCGATACGAAAAACCGGAAAAGGACTGGTAGCGAATGAAGACGGGTTCCGATCGATATGATATACAAAATTACCGCCGCGTCCTGCGCGTTCTCCTCGTGCCGACCGCGGCGCTTCTCCTTCTCCTGCCGGCCTTTTCGGCAGTTCGGGGAGCCCCGCGCGAAAGGCCGTCGATGAACATTTCGGTCTCTCCGAGCACAGTCTGGCCGGGGGAATCGTGTCTGCTTCGGATTCAGGTCCGGAACCTGCCGCAGGGCGTTACGCCCGACCTGGATTACCTTAATGAGGAATTCGACGTTCAGTTTATCGGAAGCGAACCCCTTTCGCACTCGATGACGATCACGATCAACGGAAAGACAACCGTGACCGAAGAGCGGGGAGAGACTTTCGTCTATCGGCTCACCCCGAAACGGGGGGGAACGATTCAGATAGAGCCGCCGATCATCGAGTCGGACGGGATACCGCTCAGCGCGCCGCCGGCGATCTTGCGTGTCATCGAACCGGCCGATGTGAGCCTGCCTCCGGAAAAGCGGAGCGCGCGGCTGGAGGTCTCGGTCTCTCCCGGGAAAATCTATCCCCTTTCCCCTTTTACCGTCACTCTGTCGGTCTATATTCGGGAGGAATCGGAAAAGAAAAATCCGACAAGTCCGCTTCTGAAAACGGGGGACCGGAACCCGCCGGAACTCCTCTTCGACTGGGGTCTCGACGAAAAACTTCCGCAGGGGTTCGAACCGGATGAAGAGTTTTCGCAGTGGATGGAAGAGTATGTCAGTTCACGGGGCGGCTTCTCGATCAATCGGCTTCGGCGGGACAATCCGTTCTCTCTCTTCGGAGGAGACCCCCGCCTTCTGACTTTTCTGCCGAAAGGAAAACTCGTTCGCGCGGGAGAAGGCGACGATGCGTCCCGATTCTGGCGGTACGATTTCACCCGCTCCTTTACCGCGGGGGAGGCGGGCACATACAGCATGCCTCCGGCGATTCTGAAAGGGATTCTCGGAGGCCGCGAAATCTACGCCGCTTCCGGCCCCGTCAGCGTCACGGTCCGCGAGATCCCCCAGCCCCGACCGGAAGGGTATATCGGGGTTGTCGGCCGGGGCGGCGAAAGCCGTGTTGCCGCGCGTCTCTCTTCAAATGAGGGACGGGTCGGCGAAGCAATCACTCTTGAACTGACCCTGACCGGCACAAGCGGAGCGGCGAACCTGGGGACTCCCGATCCGTCGGAAAACGAAACGGTGAAAAAACGATTTAAGATTTACGACCCGACAGAAGAACGAACCGGCGAGGCGATCCGCTGGCGCTGGAACCTGCGTCCCCTCACGCCGGGCAACGAGGCGTTTCCCGCACTCAGCCTTGCCGTCTTCGACGCGGCGGCCGGCGAATTCAAAGAGTTTCAGACCGACGAAATTCCTCTGATCATAGAGGCGGGAAGCGCCGATCTGGAAAGTTTCACGCAGGACGTGGCGTCTGCCGAATCGGAAGTGCCGGTCAGCCGAACCGGGTCGCCGAAACCGCTCGGACGCGTTCCGATGACCTTCCCGCTCGGGGGAATGGCGCTCTGGGCCGGCATTCTCTACACGGCGGTCTGTGCAATCGGCGCGATCCGTTACACGCGCCGTGTCCGAAAGACCGGTCAGGACACCGCCCTGGTGCGGAAGGGAGAGCGGATGATTCACAAGGCGTTTTCCGAAGGAGCGGGTGCGGTTCACCGCGCAGTCGTCACCGCGTTCCTCACCCCCCTGACCGCGGAAAACAGCCGTGCCGACGCACTCAGCCGGGGTGAAATCGACACACTTCTGGCAAAACGGACCGAAAGGACGCCGGACAGCAAATTCGAAAAACTCGCCGCCGAATTCGGCAGTCTCCTCGACCGGCTCGAAGCGGAAAAGTTCGCCGGAGCCGACGCAGCCGTCACCGAAGCCGAGGTGAACGCGCTTTACCGCCGGTGGACCGCCGCACTCAAAGAGCGGGGGTTCCCACGCACGAAAAAAAGCGCGGGCGGAACGCTCGGAATACTCCTCATTCCCCTGCTTCTGACGCTGTCCGGATGCAAACCCGATCTTGAAACACATGAGGAATTCGACCGTGCCGTGGCACTTTACGGCGAGGCCGAAAACTCGGACGCGACGGACGGGGAAAAAGCGCTCGCGTTCCGGCAGTCGGCGGCGGTCTACGAAGGGCTCCTGGCCGAAGGGAAGGAGAACGGCGCGATCCTTTACAACCTGGGGTGCGCCTACCGGAGCGCGGGAGACAACCCCCGCGCCCTGGCGGCCTGGCGGCGCGCCGAGTCTTACATTCCGCGGGACGGCGACCTTAAAGCGGCAATCGCAGGGATCAAGCCGGCGGCTTCGGGAGAAAAAAACGGACTGCTTGACACAATCCTCTTCCGGCAGCTCATCCCGCGTCCCGCTCAGGAGAGGATCTTCCTGGCCCTGACCCTGGCCGCGGCGCTTCTCACGGCGGCATCGTTCTTTGCGCCGGGCCGGCACGGAAAAACGCTTCGGCGTCTCGCGGCGGGCGCGTTCCTGATTTCGCTTCTCCTTTTCGGCTCCATGGCGCTCGACCGCTGTGAGCAGGCGCGGCGCGGAATCGCAACCGCCGAGGCCGAACTGAGAAAGGGCTCCGGTACCGCTTATGAACAGATCGGCCGGCTCCGGGAACTCGACGAATGTCAAGTGCTCGATTCCCACCGCGGCTGGCTCCGCGTCAGGGGGCCGGACGGCATCACCGGCTGGGTCGAAGCGGAAAAGATTCTCCCCCCGTGACGCGCGGTGCGCGGCAAAAAAAACGCCTTTCCTCCGATACCGGAGGGAAGGCGTTGTGAATTGCACAGACGGCGGACTACACTTCGTATTTCAGCGCTTCGGCCAGATCGATTGTTTTTTCGTAGAGGGCACGGCCGATGATACAGGCGGGAATCCCCAGTTCGGCCAGACGGGCAACATCGCCGATCCGGGTGACGCCGCCGGAAGCGACGAGGGGGATCGACGAGGCGCGGCTCATCAGCTCCATCTCCTTGAAATTCGGACCTTTCATCATCCCGTCAGTGGCGATATCGGTGTAGACGAGCGCCGCCAGGGGAAGATCGGCGAACTCCTGAGCCAGTTCAACCGCCGAAACACGGCTCGTTTCAAGCCAGCCGTTAACAGCGGCCATTCCCTCCTTGGCATCGATTCCCAGAACGAGCCGATGGGGATATTTCCGCGCCATTTCGCGAAACCACGCCCGCTCTTTGAGGGCGAGGGTTCCGATGACCAGGCGGCTCACCCCCATATCGAGATAGGCGCGGATCGTCTCTTCGCTCCGAATCCCGCCCCCCAGCTCACACGGAATCGAAACGCGGCGGAGAATTTCGGCCACCGCCGCGGCATTTGTGTTGCTCCCGTCTTTGGCGCCGTCGAGATCGACCAGATGGAGATGGCGCGCGCCCTGATCTGCCCAGAGTTCGGCCATGTCGGCGGGAACCGCGCCGTAAACGGTTTCACGGCTGTAGTCACCCTGCGCGAGACGGACGCACTGTCCGCCACGAATATCGATTGCCGGCCAGATTTCCATATTCTTTCGGCGTCTTTCTAAAACCGGACGGAACCGGCTGGTCTCTCAAATTCAGGCGAAGAGGTTTGCCTCGGTGAGGATTTCCACTTTTGAGTCCCGGAGCACCTCGAGCGCTTCATCGGGTTTGTCGATCCGAAGGACGATGACCGCCCGGCCCGACGGATGAAAGTTGAATCCGTACATGTACTCGATATTGACGCTCGTCTTGGCGAGAATCGCCAGAAGGTCGGCAAGGCCGCCCGGCGTATTCGAGACGCTGACCGCCAGCACTTCGGTCACCTTGGCGACCAGGCCGAGCTGTTCGCAAATCTCGACACTCTTCTGCCAGTCCCTGACGAGGAATCGGAGAATGCCGTAATTTTCAGTATCGGCGAGAGCCATCGCCTCAACATTCAGGCCGGCATCGGCCAGCTTGCGGCAGGCGGAACTCAGGTGCCCGGGACGATTTTCCAGGAAGAGGGAGATTTGTTTCAGCTTCATGACATCGCTCCTTGTCTACGCGGGACCAACGGTCGGATACGAGCTTTCTGTGACCTTTGTAGTTTAACCGATCATATCGAATGCGTCAAGTTTCACACCGCGAAAAAATTTTTTCCGCGAAAAAACAAGGACTCCGAAAAGGGGGAAATCGCGGAAGGACGATAATGACGAAAGCCCCCTTCCCCGCCGGAACCGGGAATGTGTTTGAATCTCCGCAAAGAAGGATGTGAACCGGAATGCCGTCAGAAAAACCGTGGGAAACCGAACGAGCCGAACTCTTAGAGAAAATCAGGCACCTGGAAGAACGCCTGGAACAGGTGGCGCAGCTGACTGCGGTCGGCGAGCTTGCTTCGACGACGACCCACGAGTTCAACAACATCCTGACGACGGTTCTGAACTATGCCAAAATGGGTATCCGCCATCAGGACAAGGAGACACGCGACAAGGCGTTCACGAAGATCTACGACGCCTCGACCCGCGCCGCCAAGATCACCGCGACGGTTCTCGGACTCGCCCGAAACCGAAAACCGGGATTCGAGCCGACCGACCTGGTTTCGATCACCGAAGATGTTCTCCTTCTGCTCGACCGGGAAATGAACAAATACCGGATCTGCGTCGAACGGGATTTTCGCCCGGTTCCCGAAATTTCGGCGAACGCCAACCAGATCGAACAGGTTCTGGTCAACCTTCTGATCAACGCCCGCCAGGCGATGCCCGAAGGAGGACGTCTGATCCTGAAAATCGCCCCCGACCCGACCGGTCAGACGGTCGAGATGCTGATCCGCGACTTCGGTACCGGGATACCCGCCGACAAACTGCCGAAGATCTTCGACTCGTTTTATACCACCAAAAAAGGGCCAGATGAGAGCGGCAAAGGAGGAACGGGTCTCGGCCTTTCCCTCTGCAAACGGATCATCGAACGGCATCACGGGAAGGTCCGGGTCGAAAGCAGCCTCGGGAAAGGAACCGCCTTTACGCTCCGTTTCCCCGCCCTGCCCGCGCAGGAGCCGCCCCGGGAATAGTTCGTCCCCTCCGCCCGTACCCGATTCCCCTTTCGACGGCGGAGACCGGGGTGCGGGAATCCTCTTTTTATTTATTCCCCTTTCTATTATAATGGTGCTCGACCGTTGCTCCCCCCGTTATCCGGCGGGGAGTTTTCCCGTTTGCGAAAAAATTCTGCCGACCCCGTGCCATGCCGAAAGCTCTCTGTATCTTTGCGATGGCGATCTTCGCCATCCTGCTGCTGATGTTCCTGCTCGATCTGCTGATCGGCATTCCTTTCGGACGAGCCAGTGTGATGACCGACATCTGGTTCATCGTAACCGGCGGGGTCCTTGGAACGCTCGATTTTTTCATCTTTCGCAAACTGAAATAGGAACTTTACAGGGTGCGCCTTAAAGGGTCCCCTTTCCCAAATCCCGCCCGATCGGCGCCCGCGTGCCGATTACCGCGTTTTCCGGAGATTCGCATGACGATCGAACAACTGAACAAAGCCGTGCCGCACTGGGATTTCCCCGAATACCGCCCCGGCGAAAAAATCGCGCTCTTCATCCCCTGCTTCATGGACCAATTTTTCCCGGAAGCGGCGATCGCCATGACGAAGATCTTCGACCGGCTCGGCGTCGCGTATACCTATCCCCCCGAACAGACCTGCTGCGGGCAGCCGGCGTTCAATTCCGGCTACAGAAAAGACGCGGTCAAGGTGATGAACAAGTTCCATGAGGTTTTCGGAGATTACGATCTGATCGTCACGCCGTCGAGCGCCTGCGCCGCAATGGCCCGCGTCTTTTTCGCCGAGGCCGATCCTGATCTTCCCGCCGCCAGGACGGGGAGCCGTGTCTTTGAGTTCTGTGAATTTCTGGTCAACATCCTCAAAGTCACCGATCTGGGCGCCCGTTATCCGCGGAAAGTCGGACTCCATGTCGGCTGCCACGGCCGGCGCGAGCTGGGGATGGCCGATGCCGCCGAAACGCTTCTGCTCAATGTAAAAGACATCGAATATACCCCGATTCCGGCGGTCGACGAATGCTGCGGGTTCGGCGGCACGTTCAGCGTCAAGATGGCGGGGACATCGCTGGCGATGGGAAAACTGAAAGTTGAGAACATCCTCAAAAGCGGTGCCGACGTTGTCGCGACCCCTGACCTCTCGTGCGCGATGCATTTCGGAGGAATGATGCGCCATGATCCGACCTGCCGCAAAGTCGACATTTTCCATATCGCCGAGATCCTAGTACACCAGTAACAGAAACATTCCGGAGAACAGCCCGCCATGCCGGTAACGCGTACAGCAACGGATTCGGATACGCCTGGCCGAACAGAACCCGCTTCACGAAGAAGTCCCTTCCGGCCGAAACGCCCCGGGATTCTGCCGGTGCTTCTTCTCCTTTTCGCGGCGCTTCTGACCGGATGCCGTTCCGACGAGAAGCCGGAGGCGCCCCCCGCTCCGAAACCGGACACCTCATACCCGGAACCTTACTCCGAAGAGGATTCGCAGCCGCCGGCGACCGCCGAGTCGGTCGATGAGGTCCTCCGCGACGTGCTGAACGTCTATCAGCACGACATGCTGAAATACTACTCCGACCGCGGCTATATCCGCACCGTTTACGAGAGTGACAACCGGACGTATGAAATACGTTACCCCGTCAGCGTTACGCTCCAAAAGCCGAACTACCTCCGGATGGAAGTGGTCGGAGGCCTGCTGGTCTGTGACGGCGAATACCTCTGGGGAACGATCGACTCGCCTCTGTATAACGGCCAGGTTCTCAAAGTCAAGGCGCCGCACATCTTCTCGTCGATCCGCGAGTTCTACCCCGATCTGAAACTCGGGATCGCCATGAATCTGCCGATTCCCCAGAATATTTTCTGGGCGCCGCCGCAGCTGATCCTGATGATGGCGCGCGAACCGCTGAAAACCCTGATCGGAACCAATGCGTTTGTGCCGACTCCCGCAGCGCCGGGAGTCCGGCTTCTGCCGCCGCGCTACCTCCGTTTCGACCGCCGCAACCCCGATGCCGAAACGATCGCCTGCGACCGTGTTTCGGTAAACTCGCCGCAGGGAGGGCGCGTTTTCTGGATCAACCGCGAGACAAAGGGGATCGTCCGAATCGAACTGCCGATTGAACAGATGCCGGTTCAGACCGGGATCGACCGCATCCTGGAAATCACGATGGATTTCCCCGACCAAATCATCTCCGATGAAGTTCCCCCGTCCGAGACGGTCCCGCCCCCGATGTTCACCGTCAAGAACGCATCGGGGGTCGTGGAAGTGGACCATTTCGTCTCCGCGGAACTCGGCTTCTACGGGCACCGCGTTCCGCCGCTTAAGCTTCAACCGCTCCTGTCGGGGGATCCGCCGATACAGCTCGACGAGCCGCGCGGGCATATACGCGTCTACGTACTCTGGGGGGGAGGCGGCGACTCGCACCTGGTTTGGGAACGGAGCAAAGATCTGCTGAAAAAGATGGCGCGTACAGCCGCCATGTTCACCAGCCAGCCGAATATCGAGTTTTACGCCGTCAACGTTGATGACAGCAGCCGCTCGGACGCGGCGGTTCTCTCGGACTACGGGGAACTCAGCCTCCGATTCCCCCTCTACAGGGTCAATTCCGCCGACCTTAAACGTCCGCCGATCGGGATCATGTCGAAGCCGTCACTGGTGATCATCGACGGAAACGGAATCGTTCAGAAGTATTACAATCAGCTGTCCTCGCATGTACAACTCCAGTCGAATCTGGTCAGTCTGAGCGACGGGAAAGATATATACAAAACCGAAATCGCCGCATTCGAAGCCGCGGGACGGGGATACGAAGAGCTGCTCCGTTCTGCGGAAGAAAGCGACTACTACGCGACCAACAGCGAGATGCCCGGCGACTATGTCGAATATATACCCGCTTCCTCACCTGAAAATATGACATTGACCAGGGTCTGGGAACAGATCCTCCCCGATGCCGCGAATCCGTTGGTCATCACCGATGACGGCGGGCCGGTCTCGGACGTCATTCCCGCCGAATCGGTCCTGGTTCCCTACAACGGAAGCATGATCGCGGTTCTGGACACCGAAGGAAAACTCCTCCGCTCACAGCCGACCAACGCGGGGGAACCGGTCAGTTTCATTCGAACGGTCCGCGCGGCGGACGGCCGGCGCTACTTCGCCGCCTCATCGTTCCTTGACACTCATAAGGTCAGTATCTTCGGCGAGAAACTCGAACTGATCAATACCGTCAACCTGGCCTCTGTCCGTCAGCAGTGGGTCGCCGACGCTCTCCTGAACGATGAGAACGAGGACGGGGTTCCCGAACTCCTGGTGGCGCTCTGCGGCGACAGTGTCTCGAATATGATTCCGGTCCACGGAATCTACGCGATCGCCACCCGGGCCAAAGACGGTTCGGACCGAAGCAAGATATTCTGGAAAGACGAGTTCGTGATGTCCCCCTACCAGCTCGGGTTTATCCGCAAAAGTATTCCGGGCGGGGAATCGCGCCGCACACTCATGGCGATGAACGCTCCTTCGGACGACCTGGGCGTGCTGATCGAAAACGATATCGACAGCGGCCGGCGGCTTAAAACGATCGACACCCCTGAGGACATTTCGATTCTCTGGTTTACCCCTCCCGATGACGCGCGGGACCGGTCCAAAGCGACCGAGTCGTTCGCCGCGCTGATCAAGCACGACGATTCCTCCACTCCCTGCTTCGCAATCCTTTCCCTCGACGGAAAGGTTCTTTCCGAAACCGAGTTGACGGGCTGTTCATGGAACACGCATACCGACCGGATTATCGCGGGAGAACTCGACAAGGACGGGCGCGCCGAATGGATCGTGCCGACCCGCGAAGGAGAGATCTGGATATTTGAGGAGGACGGAACCCTCTTCGACAAATTCTCGATCGGGCGTGAAGTCACCGGTGTGGCGATTGCGGACTGGAAAGACGGAACCTACCTCATCGTCTCCCACAACATGGGGGTGATCGCGTTCAAAATCGACTTGAAAAAGAACCCCGAAACGAAAGACAAGGATGAAGAATGAACAACGAACTGATTTGGCTCGGCCATAACTTCTGGCGCCTGCGCCTGGGAAAAACCGTTTTTGTCATCGACCCCTTTTTCACCAATCAGACACGCGAGGAAACGGATCGGGTCATTGACGAGATTCCGGAGATTTTCCACAGCGGTGACTCGATGAAAATGCAGAAGGTGGTTAAAACCGACTATGTTCTCCTTTCGCACGGGCACGACGACCACTGTGCCGAGGCTCAAATGGTCCTGACGATCAACGACGCGACGCTGATCGCGATCGCCGAGGTCGCCTCGTGGTTCCGCCAGAAGGGATGCAAGAAAATCGAACCGATGAACGTCGGCGGCTCGCTCCGAATCCGGGTCAGCACACCTCCGTATAACATTCGCGTTCTGATGGTCTCGGCAACGCACAGTTCGACAATGCGCGACGGGACCCCCGGCGGGAACGCCTGCGGTTTTTTGGTCTCTTTCCCGAAGATGAAAAACGGCGGCTATGTCAACAATGACAGCTCGATCGGATTCACCGCGCCGTACCGTCCCCTTTCCGAAATCATGGCCGACTGCCACAACATCTACTTCGCGTGCGATACCGGCTGGACCGCCGAAATGCCGTGGATCGGCCGGTTGGGAATCGACCTGGCGGTTCTGCCGATCGGCGACCGCTACACAATGGGGCCTGAACTTTCGCTCGACGCGATTGCCGCACTCAAGCCGAAAACGGTCATTCCGGGCCATTTCAACACATGGCAGCCGATCGCGCAGGATGTGAACGCCTGGGCCGATGCGGTGCGCCGTCAGGGAATTGCCGAGCCGGTCGTCCTTTCCGGCCCGCTTGACAGCTACACATTCTAAGCCGCGCCATGACCGGGGAAAAAACAGCTTCCGCATCGGACGTGATGATCGAAGCGGCGCGGCTCCGGAAGGTATACGGCCGGTTTGCCGCGGTCGACGGTGTTTCGTTCACGGTCCGCCGCGGCGAAATCGCCGCCTTTCTGGGACCGAACGGCGCGGGAAAATCGACCACGATGAAAATGCTCACCGGGTATCTGACGCCGACATCCGGCACGGCGCGCCTGGCGGGAATCGACATGGCCGGAGACCGCCGGCGCGGCGCGGCGCTTCTGGGCTATCTGCCCGAAAACGGCCCCCTCTACCCCGACATGACCCCGAGTTCCCTGCTGCGCTTCTTCGGCGAAGTCTGGCGGATTTCAAAACGGGATCTCCGCGCACGGATCGACGAGGCTGCCGAACTGTGCGATCTCGGGTCGGTAATGCACAAGCCTATCGGCTGCCTTTCGAAAGGGTACCGCCAGCGGGTTGGCATGGCGAACGTCCTCCTCCGCCGTCCGGATGTTCTGATCCTCGACGAGCCGACGACCGGACTCGACCCGAACCAGATTCTGCAGGTTCGCGAAACGGTTAAGCGGATCGGCCGCGAAAAGACCGTGCTCCTTTCGACCCACATTCTGCAGGAGGTGCGCGCCGTCGCCTCGCGCGTGCTGTTCCTCTGCCGGGGCCGACTCGTCTTCGACGGCTCGGCCGACGAGTTCCTCGCCGCTGGGGATCCGGATCGGCGTTTCTACGAGCTGTCGCGGGAAGGCGAAAAGGCCCCCGCCGCGTAAAATTTCAGAAAACTCCAGCCGAGAGCCACGATGCCAGCGGTCTTTAAAAGAGATTTCGTTTCCTACTTCCTGAACCCGACCGGGTACGTCTTCATCTGCGTTTTCGTACTCCTCAGTTCGGCGGCGGCGTTCCTCCCGGACGACTTTATCAACTCGAACCTGGCGAACCTCTCGCAGCTGAACATCTGGTTCCCGTTCATCTCGCTCATCTTCATTCCGGCGGTCACGATGGGAATCTGGGCCGAGGAGAGGCGGAACGGCACCGCCGAACTCCTCCTGACCTCGCCTCTGTCGACCGTTCAGACGGTTCTGGGAAAATACGCCGCGGCGGTCGGCGTCTATACCGCCTCGCTTCTTTTTTCGTTCCTGGCGAACTGGATCATCCTCGCCTGGCTCGGCCGGCCCGATTTCGGGCTTTTTGTTTCAACCTATCTCGGCTATGAGCTGATCGGCCTGGTGATGCTCGCGCTGGGAATGCTCGGCTCGTTCCTGACGCGGCAGCTGACCGTGGCGTATATCTTCGGTGTTCTGCTGAACGTGCCGCTGGCGGTGATCCGCTGGGCGGACGCCCTTCCCGTCTCGCGCCGGACCGCCTCGTTTTTAAAGGCCGCGAGTCTCGACGCCTTCTTCGAACCGTTCGGACGCGGGATCGTCTCCCTGTCGGGAATTCTCTACTTCACACTGATTCCCGCGGTGATCCTCTGCTTCTGCGTCTTTCTGACCGACGCGCCCCGCTGGTCGGCGCGCCGGCCGGCGGCGCATTTGGCGCACTTTGCGTTCCGTGCCGCGGCGGCGCTCGTCCTGATTTCCTCGCTCGTCGGACTGGTCCGGCAGCACGATCTGCGCTGTGATATGACCGAAGAGAAGCTGAGTTCCCTTTCCGACGAGTCGGTACGCCTGATCGACGGCTACGCCTCCGATTTCCCGACGGTGATCGAAGCGTATGTCAGTCCCGAAGTTCCGCCGGAATACACACGCATACGGATCGACCTGCTCACCTTCCTCGCCGAGCTGAAAAACCGGCTCGGATCCCGTGCGTTCGTCTCGGTCAGTTCGGTCCGCGCAAACACCCACGCCGCCTATCAGCTTGAAAAGAAATACGGAGTCAAACCGCGTCGCGTCGCGTTCGAAACGCGCGGACAGCTTCGCGAGGAGTCGATCTTTCTGACCGTCGTCTTCCGGTCCGGCCCGAGAACGGTGGTGATTCCCTTCATGAACCGCGGGCTTTCCCCCGAATACGAACTGGTCAGCTCCCTGGTCAATGTGGGAAAACGCGAAAAGAAACGCCTGGGAGTCATCAAGACCGACGCGCTCCTTTTCGGCAAAACCGACTCAGCCGGCAGGGCGCTCGTTCCCCGCTGGCAGCTGATCGACGAACTGGCGCGGCAGTACCGGGTCGAGGAAATCGATCCCGCCGAACCGATTCCCGCCGGAGTCTATGACGCGCTGGTCGCGGTCCAGCCCTCGTCGCTCGACCCGGCGCGTCTTGCGCATTTCACCGACGCGGTCGCGCGGGGCGAGGCGGCGGTCATCTTCGAGGACCCGTTCCCTCTCTTCGCCGATTATCTTGCCGGAACCGGTCAGCAGAAAACGTATCAGCCCGATTTGGGAATTATGCCCGCGCCGAAGGGGGAAATCGGCAGACTCTGGTCGATTCTCGGAGTTCTGTGCGGAACCGATGTTCTCTGGAGCACGTACAACCCGTATCCAAAACTCGCCTTCTTTTCGGAAGAGTTCCTCTTTGTCGACGCCAAACCGGTCAGGCTTGAAGCACAGGGAGAAAAGCCATCCGAACCGGATTCTCAGACAGCGCCAAAGGGGAAAGTGCGCGTGTCGGATCTTATTTACTCCGCTTCACCGAACATGTCGTCCTTATTTAATCCGCAGGAAGAATCGGTAGCGGCGCTCACTCACCTTCTTTTTCCGTTCGCCGGCTATATCGTTGCCGAACGAAACGGCTCTTCAACCGTGGTTCCCCTGATCTGCGCCGAAGCGGGCGGCAGCGCTTCGACCGAGGAGGGAAACCTGATCCGGGCCGGTGTGCAAAGCAGCGTGCGGAAAAAAAATGACCGGAAAGGGCTCTATACGCTTGCCGTCCGTATAACAGGCCCCGTTCCGGAATACGCGCGCGGCGAAAAAAACGATGCCCGTCTGAACGTGATTCTGGTCAGCGACCTCGACTTCCTCACGCCGGGAATTTTCCGTTTGCGCGAAGAGGGAAACGACCTGCCGGGGGGCGCGCGGCTCGATTCGGACAACGTCACCTTTGTGCTGAACGCGATTGACACCGCGGCGGGAGACGAGCCGTTCATCCGACTTCGGAGCCGCAGGACGCGTCACCGAACGCTTTCGGCGGTTGAGGAGTCCCTGCGCGATATTCAGAACCGCGCCTCACTCGATCAGATCGCGTTCTACAAGGAACTCGAAGCGACACGCAGCGCCGAAACCGACAAGATGAACCGCCGGATCGCCGAACTGGCAAACGCCGGCGGCCGGAACGGAAAACTGAGCGAACGGGAGACCGCCGAAATCAACTCGGCGGTGATCGCCATGCAGGACCGGCTCAAACGGGATTTTGACGAGAAGAACGAGGAATACAACCGAAAGGTCGAAGACTCGCGCCGGCGCATGAACGAAAAGGTCCGCCAGATCCAGGGGCGGTACAAGCTCTGCGCCGTCCTGCTCCCCCCGATCCCGCCTCTTCTGCTGGCGATGGCGGTTTCCGTCCGCCGCGCGTGGGTCCGCCGCCGCGACCGGCGGTAGCATCACCGGTGAAACCGCCGTTTTCTTCCGTCATTCTATCACCAGCTCATACCAGAGCGTTTTATACTGCGGACCGAGTGAAAGGCGGCATCCGGTTTCGGTCCCTTCGGCAAAAACCGGGTCGAGACGGTCCCCCGCCTCATTCAGCGGATAGGCACGGACGCGGTCCGGAGAAAGATTCGCCAAATCAAGCGCAAGCGGAATCCCCTCGCAGAGCGCCGGAGCTTCGCCCGCCGAACCGCCGTAGTCGGACGCGGCGGTCAGTTTCCCCTCCTCATAGACCTTGAAGACGGCATCCGTATTCCGAACCAGGCCCGTAGCGGCAAGAAGGTAGCGTCCGGGCGCCAGCGTTCCCTTTTCGCCTGCGGCGGAAGGATTCACCGCGGTCAGAGAGATCGTCGTCCAATCCATCCGTGTGGCGCCGGGCGTGAGTGTCAGCCCTTCGAATTCGAACGAACGTCCCCGGACAAACCCGGTAAAGACCTTGACACCCTGTGTGTCAACCGTGAAGAATCCGCCTTCCGGCTCCTTCCAGTTCCAGCGGAGCTCGCCGAACTCGTTGCGGATTTCGCCGTCTTCGGGGCAGCCGAATTCCTCCGGAAGCTGATCCCAGGAAGCGACGTTGACGCTGCCGGCGGGCAGCTCCGTTTTCAGTCCGTCGTCGGTCGGACGCATTCCGGTCCAGCAGACCATCGAAAGGGTCGGATCCGCCGAAAGCCGGTTCTGAATCGGGGTCCATTCGGTCTTGTACTCGGAGATCAGCCGGAGTTCGTCGGCGCGCGAAAGATCCTGAACGTGAATGTATTTCCCCGGTCCGCTTTTCACGTCGCCGCGCTGAAGGATGGCGTAGCAGGCGGGCAGATGAACCATCTTCGCCTGATTACCGCACATATCGAAGAAAAAAGTCTGTGCGTCCGGCTCAAAATTC
>ONWH01000181.1 GCA_900321495.1 uncultured Planctomycetota bacterium | reverse complement strand
TTCGGCAGGGACATCGGCAGCGCCTTCACCACCGGCATTTTCGGGATTGAATTCCTGCTGATAGGTCTGGTTCATGTTGCTCTGCTGAAAGTTGCCCTGACCAAAATCACCGCCGCCGTTGAAGTTGCCGCCGTTCCCTCCGCCATTGAAACCGCCGTTATTTCCGCCGCCGTTGAAGTTTCCGTCGTTCCCCCCGCCGTTGAAACCGCCGTTGTTTCCACCGCCGTTCCAGCCGTTATTTCCGCCGCCGTTGGGACCGTTGTTCCAATTCCCGTTACCGCCCCCCTGCATCGGGTTTCCGTAGATGTTCGGGTTATTGACCCGGCCCAAAAGGATATCAAGCCCCTCTTCCTGGTAGGGGTACCGGCCGTTATCGATCCGGAAGCGTTCGAGTCCGTTCATCAGGTCAGCGATCTGGAGCTGGGTTGATTTGATCTTGGCGCTTTGCCAGGAGCTCATGACCGAGGTCCCGACGATACCGAGAATAACAACCAAAATCGCCAGAACGATCAGCAACTCCATCAGTGTAAAGCCCTTGCGGGCTGAGCGGCGGGTACGGAAACGGTTGAACGTCATCATCGCAGTATCTCCTATGTTCCGGGGGAAAGCGGTCCGCAAGGCCCTTTCCCGATTTCTTTTGTTTGTTTTCCCCCCATTTTAATCGCATTTCCGCAAAATTCCAAGCTATACCCCTTGTTTCCCAAGAGATTTTTCATCAGGAACCCGGCGGCGTGACCGGGGAATTCGTCCCATTTCCGGCGCTTTTTCGCGCACCGACTTGAGGATTCAGATATTTTCGGTCATCTTAAAGACCGGCAGTAGGAGCCCGACGATGATGAAGAAGACACCGCCGGCCAGCAGGAGAAGCATCATCGGCTCAAGGAGACTGACCAGTACGTCGAGTTTTTTTGCGATCTCCTTTTCGATGCTGTCCGCTATATTAACCAGAACCGTTTCGAGTGAGTTCGATTCTTCGGCAATCGTGATCATTGCCATCACCTGGGGAGGGAGGAGTTCGGCGTTGGCCAAGGGCCGCGAAAGGGGTTCCCCCGACGAGACCGATTCGGCCGACTTTTCAACCGCCTCTTCCAAAAGAGAGTTTCCGGTCGAGTGACTGCTGATTTCCAGGGCGCGGAGGATCGGCACGCCGTTTTCAAGGAGGGTTCCCAGAACGCGGCAGAAACGGGAGACCGCCGAACGGAGGACGATCGGTCCGACGAGAGGGATCTTCAGCTTCCACCGGTCGAAGAAGCGCCGTCCCTTTTTGGTCATTGTCAGGAAACGCAGATAGATCACAAACCCAACCAGAGCGGCCAGAACGTAGAGCCCGTACTTCCCGACGAACCCTTTGAACGCCAATAGTGCGGTCGTTGCACCGGGGAGCTGGCCGCCGCTGTCGATGATCGAATCGAAGATCGGCTGGAATTTCGGGACGAAAAAAACCATCAGAACCGTCAGAACCGTGACTCCGACCACGCAGAGGATCGTCGGATAGATCATCGCGCCGATGATCTTCCCCTTCAGTTCTGCCTGCTGTTCCATGAACCGGGCGGTACGTTTCAGCGAGTCTTCCAAAAAAGCCCCTTCCGTCCCCGCCTGGATGACGCTCAGTGTCAGGTCGTTGAAGATTTTCGCGTGGGCGGCAAACGCCGAATCGATCGCTTCCCCTTCGGAGACGCGTTCATAGATATCGCCGATCACCTCTTTGAGAACCGGATTCTGCTCCTGTTTTTCGAGGACCTGAAACGCAGTCAGAACCGGCACGCCGTTATCAAGAAGTTCCGCCAGCTGTCGGAGGAATGTGGCAATGACGCTGTCGGGCGGACGGCGGGCGAACCATTTCCCGATATCGATTTCCCCCTTGTTGGCATCTTCTACCGAGATCGGAAAGAGGTTCTGGCGCGCGAGCATATCGAGCGCATCTTTTTTTGTGTTCGCGGCGATTTGCCCCGAAACCTCTTTCCCTCCCTTGTTGCGTGCCTTGTACTTGAAGTCGGGCATT
>ONWH01000177.1 GCA_900321495.1 uncultured Planctomycetota bacterium | reverse complement strand
CGATGCCCATGCCGATGCCTATGCCGATGCCGACGGCCGGTGCCGGCGGGGGCGGGGGCGGAGGTATGCCCGGAATGCCGATGATGCCCATGATGCCGATGGGAATGCCCGGCAGCGGCGACGGCGAAGTGACCGAGGCGGATATACGCACCGCCCTGAAAGACAACCGATACCTCGACGCGCAGGATGAGCCGCTTACGGCCGATTCCCCCTCTCCGTTCGCTGAGTTCAAACGGATGCCGATCATTATGAAGCTGATCGTTGACCAGCGCCGGATTCCCGAAATTCTGGTAAACTGCGCCAACTGCTCCATGCCGATCGATGTGCGCCATGTGCGGATCGCTCCCGACAATCTGCAGTCGGGAGGCGGGACTGCGGCGGCGGCAATGCCGATGGGCGCGGGTGTCCCTGCCGCTACCGCGGCGGGTGCTCTTCCGGGCGGGGCCGCCGGCGGCGGCGTTTCACTCGGCCGTTCGGCGCTCGGCGAGACTTCCGGCTACGGCTCGGACGCGATCCGCATCTCAATCTACGGAGTGATCAACATCTTCAACGAGCCCGACCCGGCAATCTTCGGAACCGGAATTGACGAACTCGAAAAGCAGGCGAAAACGGGTCCGCAGGGAACGGCTCAGGAGGCTCCGCAGGGGGCACAGCCAAGTCCGGCGGCCGCGCCGCAGCAGGGGGAAGCCCCGTCTGCCGAAGGCGCTCCGGCCGAAGGCGCCCCAACGCAGCCGGCCCAGCCTTCTCCGGAGGAACCGGCTCAACCCGCTCCGGAACCGGCGGCTCCCGCCGCCGCGGAGGCCGTACCGGCCAACTAGGCTTTCCGGCCTCTTTCAACCGCGTATAACAGAACAAACCGTAACAGTTAATGAGTCTTCCCGATGGCCAAAGCGAAAGCTAAAAAAGAGAAACAACCGAAGCAGAAGAAGCAATCGTCCGATGAGAATTTCCTCCTTCTTCACGGGGAGAAGTTCCTCTTCGGCGTCTTTGTTGTTCTGGCCGTCTGGCTGATGACCCGCGGCAGCGGTCTGACCCCGTTCACACTGACGCCCGACCAGGTTCGGGACGCTGCAACGCGCGCCGAAAACAACATCCGCAACAGCAAGGTTGAGCTGAAGGATGTGGACGGAGACCTGAACGTCTACAATTATCTCGACTACGCCTCGCTCATCAAAAGCTCTCTGCGGGCCGATGCCTACGAGACCGATAACCGCTGGGAGCAGTCCCTCTTCCCCGAAAAGATCCTCCGCCCGGAAATCCGCCCCCTGCCGGTGGAAAACCTGCGGGCCGTGGCGTGTGTCGGCGCGATACGCTACGCGAAAACATCCGTGGCCACCGGAGTGGCCAGCCAGTCGGTTGAGGACCGGGGGGAACACTGGATCACCGTTACCGGCCTGATCCCGATCGCCGACCAGATGAAAGAGTACAACGACCTTCTCGGCCGGTCCGAATACACCGACCCGAACCGCGACGTGCCGAAATACCTCTTTTATGAAATCTACCGCGGAGTGGCCGACGAAAGCGGCAACACTGTCTGGAGCGAAAGGCCGATCGACCTGAACCAGGTCTACGCCGAAGAAATCGACCAGTGGGCCGGCTTCGGTCTCGACCCGGTCTCCGCCGAATATTCCGTCCCCCTCTATTCGCCCGACAGCCCTTCCCTGACAATGGAATGCCCCCCGCTGGTCAACAAATCGTTCGGCTCCGAGGTCACCAATCTGCCGAACATTCCCCTCCTGAGCGAGACGCAGAAGGAGGAACTCGCAGATCAAATGAGCGAGATGAAGAAGCAGGAGGATGAAACCAAAAAGGGGAATACCCGAAACTTCAATTCCGTCCTGAACACCTCGATCTTCAGTCAGCAGGGAGGGAACACCCGCCAGCGGAACGGCGGCGGCGCAGCGCCTCTCGGAATGCCGAACATGTTTCCCGCCCAGCCGCAGAACGTGATGCGCGGCGGCGCGGTCGGCGCCAAGGTCACCAAGGTGAACTATTACCTCTTCCGCTTCTTCGATTTCGACGTGGAAGACGGCCGCACCTATCAGTACAAGGTGAAGCTTTACCTGGCGAATCCGAACTACGGGCTCGACGTCAATCTGGTTGAAGACGGAAACTCGGTTCTCACCCCCACGGTGGTTTCGGCCGAGAGCAAGCCTTCGAATCCGGTCTCGCTGGGCAGCGAATCGCGTATTCTGGTCGAGTCGATTGAGGCGGGCCGTCTCGGACAGGAACCGAAAATTGTCATTTCGTCGGTTTACTTCAACACGGAAGACGCCAAAGAGTCGCTCGATGAGGGAGAAAAGGTTGTTCTCGGGCAGGTTGCCAATTTTATGAACAAAGATCATAAACCGATTAACCTTGGCGGTACGATGACCTATACCACCTCAGCCGATTCCGGCAAAAAGAAGCCCGAAAAGGTCGACCACCTTTCGAACATCTGCATCCTCGACGCCGACGGGGGTGAAAAGATCTCCGGAAGCGAACTCCGTTCATCGGCGCGGCTTCTTGTCCTTGAGCCGAGCGGTCTGCTGACATTCCACAACGAGTCGGAAGACCGGGCCGAACTTCGCCCCTATCAGATGGCCAACCCGGGCCGATAACCGGCTGATCCGCCGGTCCGCCCGCCACGCGGAACACATCACAGGAGAACGGCCTCTGCAAAGAGAAGCGTTCCGAGCGGTTTTCTGCTCCGCGGCACTCGTTGGGTTTCCCGTTTTAAAAGCCGGTGTCTTCCTTCCCGACAGCCCGCAGAAACCGGCCCGTACGCGTCAATCAGAGAAAGGAGGGCAAGATTTAACGATTATATCTAATAATCGTGTTTTGCCCTGACAAAAACGTCCTATTCTTCCAAACCCCTTTTAAAAAAACTAAAAAAGGACTCTTTTTTAACCGTTTTATACTAATGCCGGGGGAGTTCCGTTTGAGGCGGAACCCATCCCGACCTGTTAAGGATAGCATCAGCGCAAAGGTCCTTACCACCTCCGGTCCGACCGGGGGAAAAAGAAGCGCCGAAACGGACTTCCTCTGTTGAACGCTTCTTGCGATGAGCGCTAATAAAACAGAAAAAATAGGTTAAATAAAAGATTTAACCGTCAAATTTGAAAAGTCAGCGGAGATTTCCGCCGATAAGTAGTTTCCAAAGCGAATGGATATAGGCGTAAAAGCCTGAAGTTTGTTACCACGATTTTGTAAGGAGATTCAAATGAAACTTCGTAACCTTCTTTCCCTTATGGCTGCGGTCGCGCTG